>JAPKCE010000028.1 GCA_028823075.1 Myxococcota bacterium | reverse complement strand
GAAAAAGAAGACCTTCCTCCCGTTGCTGGGGTGGGACATAGCGATCTATCCTGTGACCCATTGGAACAATGGAAGGCACGCCAGGCGGCCAGAGTTGAACCGCAGAGCGAGGCTTATCATATCATGCCCGCAGTCGAGGCGATGCCAGGCTGGGAGGGTTTTGTTGGTTGGGTTGCGCCACAGCGTGTTCGCGAGTCTGTTGCCCCCGTTCAAAAAGCGCCTCTGGAGCAGCCCAAAGAACCAACTAAACCCGAGCAGACATTGGATTTGAGCCAGCTCAATCTCAGCCAAATCGTCGATGAAGTTCGGATTGAAGAGCCGCAGGCATCTGCTCAACTGCAGCAATCATTGGACAGTACCCTCGACCTGGGTGACTTGACCGGAGCGTCGATAAGCCCTGAAGTAACGCTCGATTTGGGTAATCTTGATATGGAGAAAGTCGTTCGTGCAGCAGCCGATTCTGTACCCGAACCCGAACCCGCTTTGCCCGAGCGTTCAGCGGGTTCAGCCGCGGTCTCTTCGGGTCTTTCGCCCAAGTTAGCGAGCGTTGCTCCTCTGGCGCATCCGGGGCGTTTGCCAAAAGGGTTCGCCCTAAGCCCACTCGAAAAGGCTGTGCTGCGCGCTTGTGATGGGCGGCGCACAACCCAAGCCATTCATGACGCCAACCCCGGCCTGAGCGCTGCGGATTTATCCGATCTTCTCAAGCGCTGTGCTCGGATTAAATTGGTCACTTTTAAGAGCGCTAGCCTATAGAGCCTCAAGCTCGTGGCGACTTGTGTTGCGTGCTACGATGAGCTTGCGATATGCTGTCCCGAGGAGATTTACGATGGCCCGAATTCTTTGTTTCGTTGTTCTTTTTACGAGCGCTTGCGCCGCGGACACGGTTGTTCGGGAAGTTCAAGCGGCGTGCGGTAACGGTATTATCGAAGCCGACGAGGCCTGCGACGATGGTAACAACGTGACGACCGATGCTTGCAGCGATGGTTGTCAAATCGCGTATTGCGGCGATGGTATTTTACGAAACGATATCGAACCCGGCGACGATGAGTTTGAAAGTTGTGACGACGCAAATCAAGTCGATGGCGATGGCTGCTTGACTCAATGCATTATCGCTCTTTGCGGTGACGGAGTCCTGCGCTTAGACATCGCCGAAGGTGATCTGGGGTTTGAAGCTTGCGACGATGGTAATCGAGAGGATTCAGATGGATGCCTATCGACCTGTGCTGCCGCTGTCTGCGGTGATGGCGAGCTGCGCATCGACCGGCTCGTTGGGGAAGAGGGCTTTGAGGCCTGCGATGATGGTAATTCTGTTGATGAAGACGGTTGCCTTACAAACTGTCTCGAAGCGGCCTGTGGTGACGGGGTCGTTGGCCCGGGCGAAGGTTGTGATGATGGCAACGGCGACCCGACCGACGACTGCGCCAATTGCAGCCCGGCAGATTGTGGTGACGGGGTGATTCAAGGCGCTGAGCTTTGCGACGACGGCAACGATATCGACACCGACGCCTGTTTGTCGCGTTGCGCCCCAGCGCGCTGCGGTGATGGGGTCGTTCGCGACGACCTCGAAGAGGGGAGCGCAGGCTTTGAAAATTGCGACGATGGCAACACCGATCAGAGCGACGCCTGTAGCTCAGCTTGTGAGTTCGGTTTTTGCGGCGACGGTATTTTACGCCGCGACTTGCAACCCGAAGAAGACGGCTTTGAGGAATGCGACGACGGCAACATTCAAGATGAGGATGGCTGTTCGGTCGCTTGCGGTACCGAGGTCTGCGGCAACGGTCGAGTCGATGCCGGAGAGGCCTGCGATGATGGCAATGAGATCGAAACCGATGTCTGTCCGAGCAATTGCCAAGTGGCTCGCTGCGGCGACGGGGTGACCCAATCTGGCGTTGATGAATGCGACGATGGCAACGATGTTCAGACCGACGCCTGTTTAGGGGATTGCCGTGTTGCTCGCTGTGGTGATGGGCATGTTTGGGCAGGCGCTGAGGCCTGCGATGACGGCAACGAGAACGATGCGGATGGCTGTCGCAACAGCTGTGTCACGCAACGCTGCGGCGATGGGGTGGTCGCTGCCGGGATCGAGGCCTGCGACGATGGCAACGTCGATGATAACGACGCTTGTCGCGACAACTGCGAATTGGCCCGCTGCGGTGACGGTGTCATTCGTGCAGGGGCCGAGACCTGCGACGATGGTAACCAGATCAACACCGATCTTTGTTTGAACGATTGCAGCATCGCCAGCTGCGGTGATGGCGTGCTTCGCGCCGACTTGGCGCCGCAAGATGCTGACTTTGAAAGCTGCGATGATGGCGCTAATGAAACTGGCGACGGTTGTGACGCTGATTGCCAAATTGAGCGTTGCGGCAACGGGCGTTTGGACGCCGGCGAAACTTGTGATGATGGCAACGAAGTCGACACCGATGCTTGTACAGCCGCTTGCAGGGTCGCTCGTTGCGGCGATGGGATCACGCTGGCCGGAGTCGAAGAATGTGATGACGGCAACGTCGCCCAAGGCGATGCCTGTTTGCAAAATTGCCGCGCTGCTCGTTGCGGCGATGGCAGTGTTTGGCTGGGCGTTGAGTCTTGCGATGATGGCAATCAAGTCAACGATGATGACTGCCTTACCGGTTGTTTGCCGGCGCGTTGCGGCGACGGTTTTATTCGAGCGGGTATCGAGGAATGCGATGATGCTAACGCGATCAATACCGATGCCTGTCCGAATGATTGTAGCGCCGCTGTTTGCGGCGACGGCTTTCTGCGCGCGGGTTTAGTCGAAGGCGACCTTGGCTTTGAAAGCTGCGACGATGGCGATCAGGACAACACCAACGAATGCACTAACTCCTGTGCTTTAGCTCTCTGCGGTGATGGCTTTACTCAGGCGGGGGTTGAGGCTTGCGACGACGGCAACCAAGATGATGCCGATGCCTGCCGCAACGGATGTATCTTGGCGCTCTGCGGTGATGGGGTTCGACGGTTGGGTTTAGCGCCCGGCGCGGTCGGTTTCGAAGCTTGCGATGATGGAAACCAGACGCAAACCGATGCTTGTTTAATCGCCTGTATCGCCGCTTCTTGCGGTGATGGACATCAACAAGTTGGTGTTGAAAATTGCGATGATGGCAACCGCGTCGATGACGACGAATGCAACAACAATTGCCAACCGCGGAACGGTGTGCAGGCCTTTGGCGAATGGCGCCCGGCGATGGCCTGTGCTGACTTTTCAGCGCGCGGCATTAATTATCAGCAATTCTGTTTCCAACTGCGCGGTAACTGGTTGTGTACGGGGCAACATACGGGCGGCTCGGTGCAATGCGAAGACATCGCGGGCGGTATCCGGTTTACCTACGATTGGGGTCAGACTTGGCCCTTTCGTTTCACGGCCGACAATCAGACCTGTCAGAATTACCACGCCGACTATTTGCAGAATTTCTCGCATGCCATCGGCTATCGGACTTTTCGAGTGACCGCAGAGAAAGCCGGCAACAGCTGCCCCCGCACTTATATCGATAATAATGGAAACTTCGCCTCGACTACCGGCGATGCCGGCTCAGTTCTTCCTTACGTAATCGAGTATACAAACTAACCCGTTATTACCGAAACGATACGGTTGCGTTTCGTATTGGGGCCGGCTACGACCTCGCTCGAATGGGGGGCGAGATGGCCGAAGAGCGACGCGGGCGACCGATGGATGCCCAGCGCGATCAAATTATCCATGAGACCACTTTATCGACCCTTGGCGAGGTCGGTTACGACGCCTTGTCCATCGCCCAGATCGCCAAGGGTGCGGGGGTCTCAAAGGCTACGATTTATCGGCGTTATCCGAATAAGCTCGAACTGGTCATCGGCTCGCTTGAACTGGGTATTATCCTGCCTGAATTACCCGATACGGGCTCGGGTCTAAGGGACATAAAAATGATGGCGCGCCTGATCATCACCTTTGCCCTGAATGATTCCAGCCGTTGTTTGCTCGGCTGTATGATGGTGGCACGTAGCCGCAACCCGGAACTGGCCGAGGCGATGAAGCGCCGCGTTGTCGGCCCGCGCCGAGCGCGCGGTCGACAGGTCCTCGAGCGCGCTATTCGTCGCGGTGAGTTGCCTCAGGACACCGAGCTGGAGCTAATGATGGATATGATTTTTGGAAGCCTGTTTATACGTCATGCCCGCGGCGATGAGGTCACGCTCGAGGTCGCAGACGCTTTGGCCGAAGCGGTTTGGACCGGCATGGGGGGCAGTCGATGAGAGTCTTGCTTTTACTGCCTATGTTGAGCGCTTGCGCTCTGCACCAGCCGACAGTTCAGCGCCTCATCGTGCCGGACTTGCCGGCGCCGGTCGTTGATCAGCCTGCCGACGGCCAATCGCCCTGGTGGTCGGTGCTCAACGATCCTGCGCTGCCTAGCCTCATCGCCGAAGCGCAGAATGGCAGTCCGGATTTGCGCGCCTTCGCTGCTCAATTGCGTGCTGCTGAGGCGGTGGCTGGCGGCACACGCGGTGCTCGCTTTCCGAGTCTTAGCTTCGCGACCTCGACTGCCGGACAGCCATATACTCCTTTTGTGATTCCCCTACCTGGGGCCGAGAGCGACCCGGACACCGAGGTGCAACTGACCCTGCAAACTCAGTTTAATCTGGCGTATGAAGCGGACTTTTTTGGTCGCCTTTCGAGCAACTCGGCTGCCGCTTATCAAGACGCCAACGCTGCTAAATTCGACTTAAAGGCTATGCGGCTGGTGACCACGGCGCAGGTGCTTGAGATGGTTTTGACGGTACTTGAAGGGCGTCAGCAATTAGCGCTGCTCGCCAGCAACGAAGCGCTGCTTCGCCATCAACTCGGTAACGTTCAAGAGCGTTATCGCGCTGGTTTGTCGAACCTGCTCGAACTGCGCCAAAGCGAAGAGATGATCGCCACTGCAGTGGCCCAGCGCCCCTTGTTGAAAGAACAGGTCCTGGCCGCAGGCCGGCGCCTAGCGTTGCTCAGTGGACGTCATGCTCAACAGCCCGTGTTCCCTGAGCTTGATGCGTTGCCGGCCTTGCCTGCTGTTTGGAGTTACCAAGTCTCGGCAGGTGTCGTTCACCGTCGGCCCGACGTTGCAAGCGCCTTTGCTCGCGTTCACGCCGCCGACCATCGAGTTGCCGCAGCCATTGCCTCACGCCTGCCATCGTTGCGCTTCAACAGCGCCGCAGGATTCCTCTTTATGGGCCGTAGTGAACCCCAGCTTGGGCTCGGAGAATCCCTGCAAAATTCCATTGACTCCGTAGCCGACTCGCCGACGGACAATCTGGCTTGGACCCTCAGCGCTCAGCTTCTGGCGCCCATCTATCAGGGGGGCGCGATTAAGGCGCGGATCGGCGCTGCCAAAGCGCGCCGTGAAGCGGTCATCGAGCGCTATCGAAAAACCGTTTTGATCGCCTTTCAAGAAATGGTCGCAGGGGTTTCGGGCGAAGCGGCGCAGCGCGCTTATTTGCAACGCTTGTCCGAGCAGCGCGCAGCCTTGGCATCATCGCTCGACGCGGCGCGCGTACGCTATACTTCTGGGCTCACCGAATACCGTGTGTTGCTGCAAACTCAACTCGCTATGCTGCGCGCTGATCAGGCGATCATTCGCGCCAAACGCCAAGTCTGGAGCGCCCGCATTCGTTTGTTGCGCGCCGCCGCTGGATCGCTCTCGGAGACGAAACCATGAACAAGATGAAGATCATCCTTCCGCTGCTTTTTCTAGTGCTCGGCGGCATCGCGGTTAAAACGCTGGGCAGCCGAGAGCGAACACCGAAAAAGAACGAACGCAAACAAAGCGCGGTGCCGGTGGAGACGCTCAAAGTTAGCCTCGTCAAAGCGCCGTTTTCTGTCCAATCCGAAGGCACGGTTTTGGCAGTTGATGCCACCGCCATCAGCGCTCAAGTCTCCGGCCGAGTGACCGCTCTGAGTCCCGCATTAAAAACGGGGGGTCGGTTTAAAAAAGGTGAGGTGATGCTGCGCCTTGATGAGCGAGATTACCAGGCTCGGGTGACGCAAGCCGAGGCCGGCCTTGAGCGCGCAAACATGGAATTGGCGCTGACCGAGCAACGGCGTTCGGTGGCGCAAACGGAATATCTGAGCAGCGGTTTGGCGAAAGGTAATACGGCACATCCTTTGGCCCAGCACGAACCGCAATGGCGCGCCGCAAAAGCAGCGATGGCTAGCGCCAAAGCGGGGCTCAGTTTGGCGCGTCTGGCGCTTGAGCGTACTGTTCTTCGAGCCCCTTACGACTGCTTGGTTCGCAAGCGGAACGTGGGGCTTGGTGAAGTGGTCGGGCCCGGGCGGCAGCTTGTTATGGTCGCCGGAACTGCCATTTTTGAAGTGCTCGTGGCCTTAGCTCCCAAACAACTCGCTTTGTTGCGTAAAGGGGGTGGGCTTGAACAGCGCAAGGTCACTGTTCACAGTCGGGTGGGTAGCCAAGATGTGCTTTACACAGCGCGCATCGACCGCATCGAGGGTGAGCTTGAACCTCTAGGGCGTTTGGCGCGCATCGCGCTGCGAATCGACGCTCCGATGTCCGGGGAAGCCCCCCTTTTGTTGGGTAGTTTTGTTCAGGTTCGCATCGCCGGGACACCCTTTGAAAGCGTTGTCGTTGTAGCTGAAAAAGCTTTTAATAATGGTCGCTTGTTCACGGTCGATAGTGAGGACCGGCTCCAGCAGCCCGAATTAAAAATCGTTCATCGACGACCGGGGTTCGTTTTCATTGGCGCCGGGCTCAACGATGGCGATGAGTTGGTTGTGTCTCGCTTGCGCAACCCGATAGCGGGCACCAAAGTGAAGCGTTTGAACGTTGATGCGAAGGCGAGCAAACCATGAGCGAGCCGATCCGCTCGGGGCCCATCGCTTGGATGGCGCGCAACACGGTCGTCGCCAATTTACTGATGTTCTTCTTGCTTGCCGCTGGCATCTTTATTGGGCGCGGTGTCAAACAAGAGGTCTTTCCCGAGGTGACACTCGACCTGATTACGGTCGCGGTGGCCTATCCTGGCGCCAGCCCCGAAGAGGCTGAGGCAGCGATCTGTCTACGGCTCGAAGAAGCCGTGCGCGGCGTCGATGGTATTAAGCGTATTTCATGCAGCGCCGGCGACAGCAGCGCGATGGGGTGGTTCTCGCTACAAGCCGACGCTGACGCCGATAAAGTACTGCAAGAAGTAAAGTCGGCCATCGACCGTATTCGCACGTTCCCGGTTGATGTCGAGAGGCCGATCGTCAGCCTTCCTGCCACTCAGGCAGAGGTCATCTCGATGGTCATTTATGGCGATCTCGATGAGCGTACCTTACGTCAAACTGCCGTCGGGATACGCGATGAGATGTTGGCGCTAGACGAGGTCAGCTCGGTCAGCCTGAGCGGCGTGCGCTCCTACGAAACGGTTGTCGAAGTCCGTCGCGAAGACCTTAGGCGCTACAAACTGAGCATGCCGGATCTGGCGCGTTTGATTCGCGCTGCTTCTATTGATCTTCCGGCCGGAAGTTTGCGAACAGCTGCCGGCGAAATCCTCATTCGCACCACCGAACAGCGTTTCACGGCGCTCGAATACAGCGAGCTTACAATCCTTTCGAAACCCGACGGAACATCGGTAAAACTGGGTGATATAGCTACGGTGCGCGACACTTTTTCGGAGACCTTTGTCGAGGCGAGTTTCAACGGTCAGCCTGCGGTCATGCTGACCGTCTCTCGGGTCGGCAAACAGACCCCCAAAGGTGTCGCTACCGCCGTTAAGAAATTCACCGAGCGCATGAGCGACGAACTTCCACCCGCTGTGCATGTGGCCACCTGGATGGATCGCTCTGAGATGCTGGCCGGGCGTATGGCTTTGCTCACGAGAAACGCGGCTACGGGTCTACTTTTGGTGATTCTCATATTGGCGCTCTTTCTTGAAATCCGTCTCGCCTTTTGGGTGACCTTGGGCATCCCGATCAGTTTCGCAGGTGCCTTTCTCTTGCTTCCGGTTATGGGCGCATCGGTCAATATGATCAGCCTTTTTGGCTTCATTTTAGTTCTCGGTTTGGTGGTTGATGATGCCATTGTTGTGGGCGAAAATATCTACGCGCGACGGCAAGCAGGGCAGGATATAGAGCGGGCCGCCATCGAGGGCGCCCGCGAGGTAGGGCATCCTGTCATCTTCTCTATCCTGACGACGGTTGCGGCTTTTAGTCCCCTGGCTTTTGTCGGTGGCATGATGGGTAAATTCATGTGGGCCGTGCCGGTTGTTGTGGTCAGCGTGTTGTTTTTCAGCCTGGTTGAATCGCTACTAATTTTGCCCGCGCACCTTAACCACGAACCGAAAGACGTGCGTTGGGTTCGGCCGTTCCACGCGGTTCAGGGGGCCGTCGATCGGGTACTTCAGCGCTTCCTTCAGGGGCCTTTCCGGCGCGCCGTGGCGCGCGCCGTGGCCTACCGCTACTCGACCATCGCCTTTTTGACCCTGCTCGTTCTGATCACCGCGGGCATGATCAAAGGTGGGTATCTGGAATTCAGGTTCTTCCCGCCCATCGAGAGCGACCGGGTCAACGCTAATATTACGCTGACCGTCGGAGTTCCGGAAGAGGAGACGCGGGCGGTGATGGCGAAAGTGGTAGCCGAGGCGCAAAAGCTGATCGCCCAACTCGATAAAGAACAGGGTCACGCCACCTCGCGGGGAATTTACGCCTTACTCGGCTCTCGTCAATCGAGGGGTGGGCCGGGAAATTTTGGTCTTGGCAGTTCGGGAGTCAGCCATAAAGCTTCGGTGCGCATTAATTTTGCTGAAGAGGATATTCGCGGTTTCTCCACCCTCGATTTTGAAAAGGACTGGCGCAAAGCCGTGGGTAAAGTGCCGGGCGTGGTTAATATCGCCTTTCGTTCTAATTTCGGTCCCGGTTTTGGGGCGCCGATCATGGTTCAGTTTTCCCATCGCGACAGTAAACAGCTTGAAGCAGCTGCCGATGCTCTGCGCTCTGAATTGGAGCGCATCGACGGCGTTACCGACGTGGAAGATGGACGCAGCAGCGGTAAACCTCAACTCGACCTAAAACTTACCGCAGCCGGACGCTCCGCGGGTTTGAGCGAGTCGAGTTTGGCGCGCCAAGTACGAGCTGCCTTTTACGGTGCTGAAGCCCTGCGCCAACAGCGCGATCGCGACGAATTACGGGTCATGGTGAAGCTGCCCAAATCGCAGCGCGGGCATCTTAGCGATTTGGACGCATTGTTGATCCGCACACCTCGCGGTGGCGAGATGCCTTTGCGCCAAGCAGCGAAAATATCCGAAGGTTTGGCCTATACGAGCATCCAGCGAAAAGAAGGGAAGCGGGTGCTTGCTGTGGAAGCTCGGGTGAATGCTTCGGTGGTTAATGCAGGGCAAGTGAACGCCGATTTAAAGAAGACGATTTTGCCGAAAATCATCAGTGAATTCCCGGGCCTGACCTATACTTTCGAAGGTGAGCATAAGGAACGGCAGGAGAGTTTTAGGGCGCTCGGGAAAGCGGCGTTATTGGCTCTTTTGGTCATCTACATCCTGCTCGCCATTCCCTTTAAATCGTACATTCAACCGCTAGCGGTGATGTCGGCCATTCCGTTTGGTTTGGTCGGTGCTGCCTGGGGCCACTTTCTGCTCGGCATGCCCTTAACCTTCATCTCGATGATGGGTATTTTGGCGCTGGCCGGTGTGGTGGTGAACGATTCTCTGGTGCTGGTTGATTTTATTAATCGCTATAGGCGTGACGAAGACGATCTCGAGCTCGCGGTGACCGAAGCCGCAATTCGCCGCTTTCGGCCCATTTTTCTGACGTCGATGACGACATTTTTTGGTCTGCTTCCGATGCTCCTCGAAACTTCGATTCAGGCTAAATTCTTGGTGCCGATGGCCGTCAGTTTAGCCTTCGGCGTGCTCTTTGCTACCGTCGTTATTCTGTTCTTAGTGCCCAGTATCTACTTGGTGCTCGAAGACATCAGCGCTTTGTTCCGCACGAAGAAACCGCTCCCGAAAACCCAGCAAGCGATGCCCGTTGCGGATTGAATTCGCGCAGCCCTCGATGTTCGAAATCGCCCTCGCCAAAAGCTGCTACGGTCGAGCCTGAACCGCAGAGTAGGGGGGTTAACCCTGCCGCCTTTGCTGCTTGCATTGCGGCCGCTACGCGGGGTTGCCGCCGGCTCACGCAGCCATCGAAAGCGTTATAAACCGACTGAATAACAGCACCGGGCTCGGAGCCACCCAGCGCGCCGAGTAAAGTTTTGAGTTTTCCAGGCCCTTCTTCGTCGTGGTCGAGCCCATCCTCGTCCATCCACGAAAAGGCGGTGGGTGTAGAAACCGGATGGCCAGGGAACAGTAAGATCAATGAAAGAGGCGCCATCGAAGTCCGTAAAGGCACAAGTATTTCGCCCTTACCGCGGGCCAACGCCAGTCCGCCGTCCAACAAAAAAGGCACATCGGCGCCCAGTTCGCTGGCAACTTTAAACAAGGTCGCCTCGTCGGCTTGCCATAATTTGGCAAGGCCGCGCAGCACGGCCGCCGCATCAGCCGACCCGCCACCGAGCCCACCGCCCGCTGGGATCGTTTTATGAACCCGGATTCTGCAGCCCAGCTCGGGGCGCCCAAGGGCCTGTCGTAAAGCCAAAGCGGCGCGCCCGGCGAGGTCTTGCTCTACCGAGAGCCGCGTGTCGCTAAGCAGTTCCACCCGCCCATCGAGCGGCTCAATAAAGACTTTGTCGTGCAGATCGAGATGGCAAAACACAGTGCGCAGTTCGTGATAGCCGTCGTCGCGCCGCCGCGTACTGTGCAGGTGGAGGTTAATCTTGGCATGGGCGCGTAATTCCATCATGTCCTGTTCATGATCGATCAGCCCTTATCCAGCAAGGCACTTGAAACCCTGCTCGCTGCCGCTTGGCAAAAACGTGTCGACCTGCACGCCGACGAGACGACAAGTTTATACCGTTTGGTTCATGGGTTTGGAGACGGCCTGCCCGGTCTAAACATCGATAAAGTGGGTGACTGCGCGGTGATTTGGGAACAGCGCATCGATGCTTACGACATCGAAGCGGTCAGCGCTTGGTTGAAACGAGAGATGGCGCCGTCGGTGATCTTGCATAAGGGGCCGCGCTTTCGCGACCAAGACGCCGGCGGTGTCTGTTTGCACGGTGAGCTGAAATCCGAAGAACTGCGCGTCGTCGAGCTTGGTCTGCATTATTCGCTAGAACCCTTAGCAGCCCAAAATCTCGGTATTTTCATCGATGCCAGGCCGGTTCGGGAATGGCTAAAACGCAACAGTTCTGGGCGTCAAATCCTCAACACCTTCGCGTATACCGGCAGCTTGGGTGTGGCAGCGCTAGCTGGTGGTGCGACCGGTTGCGTCCACGTCGATTTGCAGCGCGCTCAGTTGCAGCGAGCGCGCATAAACCACGGGCTCAACGATCAAACACTCGATGATCGCGACCTCGTGCGTGCCGACTGTCTGC
Organism: Myxococcota bacterium; assembly: GCA_028823075.1. GTDB lineage: Bacteria > Myxococcota > UBA4151 > UBA4151 > UBA4151 > CACGMS01. Next base: position 609 of record JAPKCE010000028.1, on the reverse strand, counting down.
GCCTGCTCGCCAAAACCAAGCGCAACTATGGGGGGATCATCCTCGACCCCCCGCCGAGTCTTCCGGGTAAACGAAAAGGCGACCCGCAGGCTTGGCGCAACCTTGTGCGGCGCGCCGCGCCTTTGCTCGCCGAGGACGGCTGGCTGCTCTGCTTGCTCAATCGCCGCGGCCTGAGTCGCGAACATTGGCAGGCGCGCATCATCGAAGCGGCAGCCGACGTCGGTATCGACTTCGAGCTGTTTTACAGCGCCACCAGCGGCGAAGACTTTGCCGAACCGGACGAGGATGCGCGTCTGCGCATCGCCGCATTTCGCCGGGTTGAGGCATAAAACGAAGTCCTTTCAATCTAGGAACAGTTTCAAACTCGAACTCGAACTTTTAAAACAGCAGCGAAGCCTCATCTTCCCCTGTTCCCGAAGCGCCCGTGTCCCTAGCCGAATAGTTTGCGCCCGATCGCGAACCAGCCCACCATGAAAACCGATGAACAGACGCTTCTTCATGACCTCGCTGTGCCTAGCCTTGGCCTGCTCCTCGCCGCAGTCGGTTTCGCCGCGTCCGGATTGGGCGGCTCAGGCTAGTAAAGATGCCCCTTGTGAGCGTTGGCTTGGG
>JAPKCE010000457.1 GCA_028823075.1 Myxococcota bacterium | reverse complement strand
AAAAAATCGAAGTTAGGTAAAACATCACCCGCCACCGGATCGACCCCCAATTGACCAACTTGGTTGTCACCCCAGCACATCAATGAAGTCGTTAGGCCGATCTCTTGGGTGACACAGACGCTGTCACCACCGGAGCCCATGGTGATTAGTTGTTCTGCTGTTGAATATGTTTCGACCGGACTGGCGCTCGAGTCACTCACATGCATTCCTAGTTGTCCCCTTTGGTTGTCACCCCAACAAAGAACGCTGACCCCCTCCATGCCTCCTTCAGTGGCCACTAAAGCGCAGCTGTGGTTCGCGCCTACGGCGAGGTTGTAAACCATGCGCTCATCGAAGGCAGTTACTGCAAAGGTATTCCCGCCAATTCCTTCTCCGAGTTGGCCGCGCAGGTTGTTGCCCCAGCAGCTGACGCCGAAGCCTGAGCTCGTACAACAATGCTGATCACCACAGGCAATCTCAGTACCGGGGGAGTGACTACCGCCAATTGAAACAAATTCGCGCCCGTTCCCCAGTGGCAGATCTCCGAAGCTACCCATGCATGAGACTCCGTTGTCATCACGATAGCAGATAGCGTCACGGGCCGCGCCAATAGAGCGTACCGGTTGGCCGTTATTAACCCGTTCTACCTCGTGCACACCTTGCCCGACAGTGCGCTGGTCCACGGTCCTGCCCCATTGGTAGATGTTCCCTGAATCGCTGAGCACGAGGGCGTAAGAACGGCTCATCTTCAGATCAACGGGCACTTCGGGAATAAGCACTTCTTTTGGCGCGTGAAACCCATTTACTGCCGGACCGAAAAAGTTGTCATTACCCCAGCAATTTAGACTTTTATCGCTTGGGTTAAGCGCACAGGCCTTGCCTTGGCCTAGAGCGATTGCTGCGGCGCTAAGCCCGAGGTCGGGAAGAGCCTCTGTTGGGGCCTGAGCTTTTATTTCGCCGTCCCGAAGAAGGTTGTGATTACTGCTGCCAAAGCAAAGGGCCTCACCGTTTCGGCGCAAACCACAGGTGAGCGGTGCCAACTCGGGTGCGTCCGGCCCTAGTTGGAAATCCGGATCGAAAGTTTGGCTTGTCGCGACACTGGTAAAGGGGCTGCCGTCTGCAGCTAGAACTTCGGTAGCCGTGGCCTGGGCCATATTGAAAGGAAGACCAAGTCGATTAATTTCGCTGGCACCCCAGCAATAAAGCGCCCCCTCGCTGACTGCGCAAATATGATGGGTACCGATTGCGACGGCGTCGACATTGGTCAGGGGTGAAAGGTTTTGTTTTCGGACCGGCTCATCGCTATTGGGTTGGTCTGAATTGCTCTCCACACCATTGCCGTCATTTATGGCGCGTTTGGCATTAGCATCTGAGCCCCAACAGATCAGTTTATCGCCCGCGTTATCAGCCACACGTGCACATAAGTTTTCGGTGCCGGCCCAAATCCTTAGAGCCCTTAAAGGCTGACCACCGCTCGCATCGCGTTGCAGCGCTGGTTGGGGCACCGTCCCTAAATGGTCATTAGCCCCCCAACAATAGACCTCGCCTAGCTCACGGCGCACGCAATTATGATTGAGGGCGCTAACCAACTCAACAAAGGGATTCTCTGGCAGTTCCTGCAAACCAGCGATCAGCAAGGGACCATTGGTCTGAAGGTCCCCATTACCGAGTTGCCCGTTACCGTTGTCGCCCCAACAGACCACTTTTAAAGGACTCATCGCGCAACTGTGGCTTTGCCCGGCTGAGACGGCTTCAAAGGGACCTGCTAAAAGCCGGTGATTGCCGCTGATTTCTTCAAATACTGAGCGGTAAGGATTTGCTAAAGGCTCCAAAGCAATTTCGCCGTGGTCGTTACGCCCCATGCAATGCAATCGCCCGTTAAGGTCCAGGGCACAAAAGTGGCGTTTTCCGGCGGCTACTGAGGCAAAACCAGGCTGAAAGGTGCATTGGTCGTTACAAAGCGCTTCGCCGTCGCAGGTTTCTCCCACTTCCAATACGTTGTTGCCGCAGCGCGGCGGCCGTTCCACTTCACGAGAAACCGGGATTCGCTCTTCGGCTTGGTTTTGGCGTTCGTTTCCGCTGTCGCTCACCGTAACGCTGGCGGTCTCGGGGACGTTTTGTTGCACGACGTCTGTCGACTCTTCTTCCGCGCCGTTGTTGCTCGTGGTGTTGCTGCGCACGATGACCGAGGCTTCTTCGCTCTCGCTCAGGTCGATCAAAATCGCAGCGTAGGCGTTGTCGCGCAGGACGTTATTGCTCACTTCAATTCCAGAGGAATCGATGATGAGCACGCCAACGCCGACATATTGCCTTGGATGGTTGCCGCCGCTATCGCTCCAGGTGCCGTAGATATCATTGTCGTCGACCAGCACATCGGCCAGGCAGTTGAGAAAGCCGAGCCCAGTTAGGCCGGCGTTGGCGATGGTGTTGTCTGTAAAGTTGACGCTTGCGCTTGCGCCTAAGTTCGCAAAGCCGAAGCCGATCATCGGTCCTGGCGGAACACCGCTTTGAGAGCCGTTGACCTGATTACCGCTCACCGTCCAAGCTGCGTTTCCGCCCGTAACAAACACCCCTTTTGCACTTCCG
>JAPKCE010000027.1 GCA_028823075.1 Myxococcota bacterium | reverse complement strand
GCGATCGCTGTGTCGAGTTCCTCCAGGCCGCTGCGCGGTAAGCGGATGCGAGCCAACATCACCACGCCGGTGACCTCATCTTCATTAAAGTTATCAGAACCAACAGTCTGGACCAATGGTGTCTTTTCGTCCTCCATCGGCTCGCCTCCTTGAAGTTCGACCAGCGGGGTCGGTTCGCCGTCTACAGCCACGGACAGTTCCGGAGTTTTACGCAAAACGGGAATCGGCTCGGTAGGCGTATGATCTTGCTCGGTCACGACCCCTCCGTCCTAAGCGCTAGGGCCAGACGTTGGCTGCGCCTTTGCAACTCGACATCAAAAAGAGCGCCGATGCTGGCCAAAGCTGTTAATGCGGTCCGGCGCCAAATAGCCGGCCCAGGCAGGCTAGCTAAACGCTCGGCCTCTCGCGCCAGGTCGAGGTCGCGCTCGGCAAGGGAAGAGACGGCCATCGCCAAAGCTCGACCGGTCTGGGTCCAAGGTCCTGTACTGCGCTCGAGGATAGCGCTAGCGAGAAGGTCACAGCCCTCTTCTCCACGCTCGACGCTACGATTTAGACGCCACACCAAGGCCTCCCAGGCGATGCGTTTCATGCCTGCTTCATCAGCTGCGGTGAGCGCCTTTTCAAACTGTGCTTTCGAGGCGCGGGCATCGTGCTTCTCGTGCTGGACGAGAGAGGCGAGCAACCCGACTTTTATCTCAAACCAGAGGCTCGCAGCCGGCTCTAACAGTTGCTCCGCCTGGGCCATCGCCTGTTCGGCACCTTCGATATAATGAGCCTCCAAAGCGCAACGAACCTGTTCGACCAACAACTCGAGACGATGGGAGGCGTCACCGCCCATATTGCGAGCTGCAGCCTGCAAAACAACGACAGCTCCAAAGGCGTCGCCGTCGTGAACCAAGCGGCGAGCACGAAGGATTTCTACTTGTTGGACTGCCCAATCGGCCAAACCATCGCCTTGGCAGAGCATATCCAAAACCTGCTCGGCGCGTTGCCACCCGCCGCGCAACTGATCGATTTCAGCGCGGGTTAAACGAATGTAAGCAAGTACTACGGCATCGTGAATCTCTTCAGTTCGAGCTTCAGCTTCGGCCAGGCTGCGACTAGCCTGACCCGGGCGGCCAGCCTCAAGTTCGACCTGAGCTAACACGCAATTTGCGCGCAATTGCAGCGCCAGAGGAAGGTTGCTAATGGTTAACAGATTGCGCAACGCAGCCGCTGCTTCGTCGACCTGAGCACTGCGCAGCCAGAGTAATTCGGCGCGATCGAGTTGCAGACTAGCGCGACGCGAGCCCATAGCTCCGTGTGCGGCCTGAGCCAGAGCTTCGGCGGCACTCCCAGCATCACCGTCGAGCAAAGCTTCCGAAGCCAGTTTTTCGTACAGGGCCGAGGCATCTTCTTCGGAACGGGCCAGCATCATGTGTCGGGCCAGAACAAGGCGCAAACCGGTGCTCAACTCAGCGCTGCTTTCTTCGAGCCAAGCTGCCACTTTTCCATGAATGTTGCGCCGCAAACTAAGCGGTAGCATGCGCGACGCCACCTCCGAGATCATCGTACCGCGAAATCGATAAGCCGTAGTTTTGGGCAATTGCGGATCGACAAACTGTTCAAGCCAGGCATTTTTCACCAAGTAACTTAGCGCAGCCAGCACCTCTTCTTCATCGCCAATGGCGATCTCGACCGCAACCGGTTGCCAGAAAACGCGCCCAACCGCGGCGCAGCGTTGCAACAGGTAGCGAGGCGTGCGCGGCAGGGCGTCGATGCGCGCCTGCATTAACTCGCGCAAGCTGCCGGGCACCTGAACCTCAGCGATGCGATCGACATCGAGCAGCCACACCTCGTGATCTTGGTGGATCACCTGCTCATTGCGCCAGACGCGCAACAACTCGTTCATATGGGACGGGTTACCGCCGCTGGTTTCATGGAAACGTTGCGCTAGTTGGTCCTCAACGGTGCCGAGAGCAGCGGCCAGCCACTGCTTCACCTGAGCTTGATTTAGAGCCGGCAAATCGATGGTCGCAGTGGTACTTCCGAGGGCCTCGCCTAAACGTTCGCGCAACAACTCATCCTGCTGAGCGTTGAGCAACACCAAACCCTGACCCCGCCATTCGAGAAAAGCGCGTAACCAAGAAGAAGAGCGGGCATCGAGACGCTGGGCCTCGTCGACGATAAGCAGACTAGGGAACTGTTCATGGTCAATGACGAACTGCCACATCGCCTGCGCCTCATCCCAGGGCTCTTCGCTAGACAGGTGATCGAGAATGGTTAGCGCTGCCGACCCTTCACCGAGCCAGTTCTGTAGGTCAGCGGCGAGCACATGCGGCGCATCGACTCCCACCGCCAACTTGCTCAACAAACGCAACGGCAATTCCCCAGGATGAGGGTCGGCGTGGCTCTCCAGCGTCAGGGTGAAACCGGTTTTTAAAGCCTCGCTCAATGCATGCGCAACGCGACCGCGGCCACCCCCTGGTTCGCTGGTTAAAATAGCCGAGGCGCAGCCCTCTTGCCGATGCAAGTTGAGCAGGGTTTCAAACTGCTCTTCACGCCCCACCATAGGCAACGCATTACCCGCGGGCTCGCGGCCACCCTTGCTCTCGCCAAGCACCAAAAAAGCAGCCTCGGGTGCAGCTCTTCCTTTAAGGTGCAGTTCACCAACCGGGGTGAGTTCGTAACGTTGGCGAACCTGCTGTGCGGTGGCCGACCCGACAAGCACTTGCCCAGGCTTGCTGGCGCTCTCGAGACGCGCCGCGACATTCACCATATCACCGATCACCGTGTATTCACTGGCGCGCCCCAACGAGCCAGCGATCACCTCACCGGTGTTAATGCCGACGCGCATCTGCAGGCCCAGGCCGAGCTCTTCAGCTACGGCCGCGCAGACGCTGTGAATGGCCAAACCACAGCGCACCGCGCTCTCGGCATCGTCACCGCTCGCTTTGGGCACCCCGAACAGAGCCATGATGGCGTCACCGATGATCTTGTCAACGCTGCCCCCATGACTCTCGACCAGAGCGCCCAGGCGACCGAAGAGGGTGTTCATCAAATGCTGCACGATCTCGGGGTCCATGCCTTCGCAAAGAGTCGTGAAATTGCGTACATCAGCAAACAATACGCTACACCAGCGACGCTCGACCTGAGGCAGCCGCCGAGTCGAGCGGCCACAGCGGTGACAGAAGCGAGCATCGCCGACCAAGGACACTTCGCACTGTGCGCAATTTTGCTCGCTCACGCCCAAAACTCCTTTGCGTCAACCCATCGCTAACGCGGCTTGCTCAAGGAGAACAAGAGCGACCTGAATAGCGTCCATAAAAGCAAACCATGCGCAAGGGGCTTGAAAGCTCGCTGCATCGCCGATAACGACGGGCTCCTCAAAAGGATAGACCATGAAAAAAAGCCGATTTTCTAAAGTGACAGCGCAGATCCTGGTGATCGGTATCAGCCTCGCGTTTATCGTCAACTTCGGTCCGCAGGCAGGCACCGCCTGTGCGCCCCAATCAGGACCTGCTGCGACCGCCGAAGGGCTGACTATTAGCCCTGGCGAATTCAACCGGTTTTACCGCCAACGCTTCGAGCAAGAGCGTAATCAGCGCAAAGATTTTGACGAGGCGAAAGCCAAAGCAGAAGGCTTCGCCAAAAAGATCGCTGCCGAGCTCGTCGATTCGCGTGTTCTCGCCCTCGAAGGTCAGAACCGCGGCTTGCGTTTGTCGGACGATATGATGCGCAAAATGATCAAATTTTGGTTCCGCAACTCCATGCCCGAAGAAGGCTGGGATCAGGCGGTTTACAAACGCATCATCCAAGGAAACTACGGGATCACAACCGCCGAATGGGAAGAAAACCTTCGCACCGAAGAGAGCGCTACCCAGATGCGATCGGCGGTGATGCTGGCCTCCATGCCTACCTTGGCGCAGGTTCGTGACCGTTTTAATATCGACCGCACACGCTCACGCTTTACGACCTTGAAGATCGACCGCAGTGCCTTTGCCGAAGGCGCCGCAGACCCCAGCGAAAAAGAGCTAACCACATGGTCGCTTGAAACTGCCAACGCCGCAGCGATCAAAGCTCAATATGCGGAACAAAAGGGACGTTTTGATACGCCCAAAAAAGTTCAGGCGAGTCATGTTCTCGCCAAATTCAAGGCAGGTGATGTTGATGCCGAGAAAAAGGCGAAGACGAAGATCGAGCTTGCGAAAGCAAAACTCGACGGCGGCGCCGACTTCGCTGCGGTGGCCAAAGAGTTCTCCGACGATGGTTCAGCGGCAAAAGGTGGCGACCTCGGCATGTTCGGCCCAGGGCGTATGGTCAAAGCTTTTGAAGAAGCTGCCTTTGCTTTAAAAGCCGGTGAAACTAGTGATGTCGTCACCAGCCGGTTTGGCTACCACATCATCAAAGTGGTTAAGATCGAAGAGGCCTCGGTCACCAGTTTAGAAGATGCCAGCGACGAACTGGCCAAAGAGCTCTTCAACAAGGAACGCATCGGCAAATTAGCGAAAGCACACGCTCAACTGATTCTGACCACCATTCGGACGGGCACCTCGCTCAAAACCCTCTTCGCCGAAGGGGATGAGGGCGACGAAGCGCGCGAAGAGTCGGGCTACCTCAACGCCCGCAACCTTAAAACGGAAGACAGTGGTTGGGTCACCGCGAAGCAACGCCAGATTAAAGGAATCGGCTTGGTTCCCGGGCTTGCTGCTGAACTGCTGGCTCTGGAAAAAGAGGGTGCCTGCCCGAAAGTCTACACGACCGACAGTGGCTTTGCCCTGTGCTCGGTAGAAGAGCGTGAACTACCCGATGACGAAGCCTTTGCTGACGAGTCCGAAATGCTGCGCTCTTACATGGGTTATGCCCTTCGCCAGCGCCTTACGGCAGCATTATCCTCATCGCTGCGCGAGGAGCGCGGCGTGAAGATCAACGACAACGCGCTCGGGGCTAATCCTTACCGATGATCGCCCTCTTCCTCATCCTAGCCAGCAACCCACTCGAACCGCTTTGGGCGCTGGTAGATGAGGAGCGTTACGAGGCCGCTATCGACGGCGCCCTGACGCTAGCAAAAGACGGACGCCAAACAGAGAGCATGCGCCACCAGGCGCTTATGCTGGCTTTGAACGCTGCCTGCAGCGACAAGGCCGAGCGCTGTAACGAGATCGCTGTAAAGCTCAGCGACTGGGCACCATTATGGCGACCTGACCGGCGTGCTCAGCCGACTATGGTTCAAGCGGTAGGTCGCGCCCGCTTGGCGCGCACCGGCCGTCATAATCGGCTACCCTCTGGCTCTTTAGACGATAAGCAATGGTGTGCGCCAAATGGGGCCGTTGAGGTACTGCGCATCAGCGGCCAAAATGTCCTAAAGGAAGAGAAGCGAGAGCGACAACGGTGCATCGACGTCTCGGGCATCGCTCAGGCATTTTTGCTGGGCTATGACGCCGACCTTACGCCGGTCGCCGTCTGGGGCAGCGCCGAGTCTCCAGCAACACTTCGCCCTAAAAACACTAAAACGACAGCCTCTCTCGGCCTGGTAGCAGGCATTGGCGGCGTGCTTGTTGCAGGTTTGGTAGCCTACCTTCTGCTCGCCGACGAAGGCAGTGGGCAGGTTCAATTAACAGTGGTTAGTACGCCGTGAGAGCCTTATTTTTTATCGCTCTGACCTGCATCGCCTGCGGTCCCGCAACAGGCGCCAGACTCACCCTTAATTTCCCTGCCGAATTGATCGGCAACGGCTTCTTGCATGCCGCCGTTTTTGAATCCGGTCGTTGCAGCGAATTAAGCAGCCCGGTCTCATTGGAAAGCGCCGTAGTTCGCGAATCCGACCCGCCCGGTTTCGATGCTGAAAATCGACATCCGATGGAACTCAGCGGCATCCCCGCCGGAAGCGACAGAATGATCGTTGCGATCATCGAACGTGATGGAGCTCAGATCTGCCGTGCGTGCGGCGATGGCCTGCTCATTGAAGATGGCGGCACGACCAAAGTTACGTTGACCTTACGCGGGTGCCCTGCCCCTTAAAAAGTAAAGCGCAGACCCCCGGTTTAAAAAGGGTCTGCGCCTTGGTGAGCGGAATAGGATTCGAACCTACGACCGTCGGCTTCGGAAGCCGAAGCTCTATCCAGCTGAGCTACCCGCCCGGTGCTACCGCCATGGCGCTTAGCGAATCACCTTAGGCGGCGCAATGCCCTTTGCTTTGTTGGGTGTAAGAACTAGGTTGTGACCACCGCTTTCGAAGGACTCTTCATGTCATATCGCCTACTCTTGCTGTTAATCTTCGGGCTCGCGGCTTGTCGTGGGGAGACGATAAACACGCCTCAAGCGGATACGGGGAACCAAACCGATGCTGCGACGATAACTGCCGATGTCTACGTGCCCACAGCAGCCTGCGGAGATGGCCAGACCGGCGCCGATGAAGGCTGCGATGACGGCAACAACAGCGAGGGTGATGGTTGCAGCGCCGACTGTGTTATCGAGTCGGGTCAAATCGAATTAGCCCAGGCCGAGGCCGCAAGCGACGTCGGCCAAGACATCGCCATCAGCGGGCGCGGCTTTCGCTTCTCAGTGGAGTTGCGCGCTTGTGTCGTCTCCGAGGGCGCCTGCCGTTTTCAATTACAGACTCTGAACAGTGATGAGGCGGGTAGAGTCACTGCGCGTCTGCGTAGCGACCAAAGCCTGAGCGCTGAGATCGGCATCTGCGATAGCGTTCTTAACAGCTGTTCCAACGCCCTGCTGCTGAGCTGGAATGACAACCGACCTGAATGCCAAGAAAACAGCGACTGTGGTGTTGGGATGCTTTGCGAAGAGGGGCAGTGCACTCAGCCTTTGAGTGAATGCGACGACCAAGGGCTCTGCCCGGCGGGCCAGCGCTGCGTCGACAACCGCTGCATCGATGCCAACCGGGATTGCGTCGAACATGCTGATTGCCCCATGTATGAATTTTGCAGTCCCGATGTTCGCCGCTGCGCACTGCTACGCGACGGCGCTTGCCGAAACGATGAGCCCTGCGAAATCCGCTGCGAGATCGCGCTAGAGCAAAGTCTCGGGCGCTGCATTAATTGCGAAGACGACAGCCTGTGCCCGCCGCAAGCTATCTGTGATCAAGGGGAATGTGTCCAAGCGCCGGAATGCACTGAGACGAGCTGTCCGCCACCAGGTCGTTGCGAAAATCAACGCTGCATCGGAGGTGCAGGATGCAGCTCGGAGAGTTGCCCGCTCCCGGGGCGCTGCGTCGGAAACCAGTGTGTTCACGATGAGCAACCGCAGGCCTGTCGCTCGCACGTCGACTGCGCAGCCCACGAACAATGCATCAGCCCAGGTGGCCAAAGTGTTTGCGTGTCGCGCTGCAATCATGAGGACATGGGCGCCGCTTGTGCTGGCGAAGGCGGCGCAAACTGTGTTTGCACCATGCTTTTGATGGCTTGCGACCAGCAAACAGGCCTCTGTGTCGGACGCTAAAAACAACAACGGGCATCCCCAAATGGAATGCCCGTTGAGCGCTTATCTGGTGGAGGTGAGGGGGGTCGAACCCCTGACTCCTTGAATGCCATTCAAGTACTCTACCAACTGAGCTACACCCCCGGCAGCGAGGTGGCTACCTCCAGTAAAAATGAATTGCGGTCAAGGGAGTTTTCGCTACCCCCAGCACCGGTTAGGAGAAACCATGAGATGGCATGCACCTAGCCTTGAAGACTTGCGCGGTCGAAGCCTTCGCTACGTACGAATTTCAGTCACCGAACGTTGCCAATTTCGCTGCCCCTACTGTCGCCCCGAGTCGGGTGAAGAACCCTGCGACGCCGCTCCAGACTACCTGACCGCTAAGGAGATTGGACGGGTTGCCCGCGTTCTCTCCGGCCTCGGCATCAACACCGTTCGTTTTACCGGTGGCGAACCTTTACTACGACGCGATTTAGCGCAGATTGTCGGCGCTGTACGCGAGGTCGGCGTCACCGATTTAGCGCTCACGACGAACGCCGCTTTACTCACTTTGAAGCGAGCAAAAGAGTTAGCCGACGCGGGGCTGAAAAGGATCAACATCAGCTTCGATACGCTCGATGAAAACCGCTTTAAACGCCTCAGCGGCGGGGCGCCCATGGCACCTGTGTTAGCCGGTATCGAAGCCGTAGGGGAAAGCGGTATGCGCCTTAAAACAAACACCGTCGTCCTACGCGATGAAAACGAATCCGAACTTTTAGATGTCGCCCGCTTCGTTTGGGCTCGCGGCGGTGTGCCACGCTTTATCGAAGTCATGCCGATGGGCGCTGGCGCCGATTTAACGATGGTTCCCGCTGTCGAAATCTTGGCAAAATTCGACATCGACCCGGAAGTCCAAACCGCTAATTTAACGGGTGGAATTGGGCCTGCCGATTATTGGTTACACGAAGGGCGTCGCGATCAACCTTTCGGCGTTATCGCGGCAACAACGCGCAATTTCTGCGCCGCTTGCAACCGGATACGGCTAACCGCAACCGGCGAAGTTCGCGCATGTCTGGCCTCGGCCAAAGGCACTGAATTAAGACCTATTTTACGCAACAGTGCGTTAGGTGATCAAGCGCTCGTCGACGCTGTCTGCGAAGCGCTTGCGATGAAGCCCGAAGGCCATCGCTTTAGCGACGGGATCCCCGGTGAGACCCCAATGCGCTTGTTAGGCGGCTGAGATGTTTACGTCCCGTCGAGAGCCGACTCTTGGCGAGTAGACCTTTGCGTCGAACGAGTCTCAGGCAGGTAACCAACAACAAGACAACGCCCAACAACAAGAGCCAGTCCGACGAGTTTCGAGATTCTTTCGCATGCTTTTTCGATCGCTCATAATAGCCCTCAAAAGCGACACCAAAAGTCTCTTTGCCTTGCTCGGACAGTCGAGCCGCAGTCGGGCCATCTTGGGCTTGGGTCGCAGAGATAATCGCAGCCTCTAATGCCCACGCATTTTTCGGCTCAACGACGAATAAACTCTCCGCCGATTGACGCGCCTGGTGGAAACGTGAGGCAGCGAAATGAGCATCGATCTGAGCTCGTAAAGCCCAAACACCCTTGCCTCGCGGGAGGGCCTTTGCGAGCAGAGCCTTCGCTGTGATTGTCAGCTCATCGGGAGCTTTCTCGGCGCAGGTCGACACCACCTCGACATCACCGCCACGCCAACCGGCGATGCAATAACGGTTCCATAGAACGAGACTTCCCGGCCGAGCGTCGAGGGCCAGAGCAGCATCGCCCCGCTGTGCCGCCCAATCGGCAGGCTCAGGTAGCAACAGGGGTAGCAACAGAAAAAATACGCTACTCACAACAGGTCCCTACCAAAAGGTTGCGCCCAAGGGCCTAAGGGGTCGGGCCTTGGGATCAACTGCGTTTCCAGCAAAAAGGCGCCCGCAGCATCAATCACCGCGGCCTCCGCTGCTAATAGGTTGGCATGTTCGCCGCGTAAGGCAAACAGGCCTCGTCCTGCAACCCCGCGACCGAGGCGCCAACTGCTGAGAATCACCGGGGCCGTTTTAAGGGCTGCATCGATAGCTCGTAAGCTCGCCGCTACCGTTTCATTTTCAACAAGTAAAATGGCCTCATCTGGCCGCTCAGGCTCGCCAAAGGAGCCCCCTAAAGCGGCGATCAAAGAAGGGTGAGCATGGGCTAGAAAAAGGGCGTCGATGAGGCGGTCGCCGCCGACCGCTAAGGCCGCATCAAAGGCTAATTTCAAAGCCTCCACACCGCCATCAAAAAGCACCAGGTGACGAGGGCCACTATAGACCTGACTAAGCAAAACCCGAGTCGATGCCGCTTTTAGTAAATCATCCGCTAGGCGCGCGCCACGCACCAAACCATCCACCTCGATCAAGGCGATGGAATCGGCGATGGGCGCATGGAAGTCTTGGATCAAGAGCACGACGCAACCAGCTCCTAAACGATACGGAAGCGGTCTTTAAGGGTGCAACGACGGATGCGAGAAAAGCTTACCGCCGTGGTCAGACCTTCGCCGGTAGGGCTAGCGATAGTGAAAGAGGTATAACCCTCACCGCCTTCAGCCAAACCGGCATAATTAGGAGCGTTCTTAATAAATATGCTGGTATTAATCACCCGCGCCATCTGGTGCAGATTGTCCAGGTTACGACTCCACATGGAAGCCGTATGCCCATAGCCGTGTTCACAGCGCAGCGCGCCGTCGATGGCAGCATCGACGTTGGCATAGCGCACCATACCGAGCACCGGCATGAGTAATTCATGCTGCACGAAAGCGTGATTTTCTTCGACCTCACAGAGTAACAAACGGGTAGATTGAGCGATGCGTAAGCCAATGGCGTCGGCGATAAACGCCGCGTCTTTGCCAATATAGTCTCGATTGACATGATTATCGGGGGTGATCAGCAGAGCTTCGAGTTTACGAAGGTTTTCACCTTCAATCAGATAGGCGCCATTTCGACACATCGATTCTCGTAGACCGTCGGCGACAGAGGCTACAACGAGCACCTCTTTTTCGGCGATACAAACCACGTTATTATCGAGACTACAGCCATCGACAATTCCTTTGCCCGCGGCTTCGAGATCGGCAGTTTCATCCACCACACAAGGCGGGTTGCCGGGCCCCGCGGCGATGGCGCGTTTACCCGAACTCATGGCAGCTTTAACAACGGCGCCTCCACCTGTGACCACCACCAAACGCGTGCCTTTATGGGTCATCAACTCGTTCGCTGATTTAATGGTCGGCTCTTCGAGGCAAGCGAGCAGATTATTAGGCCCGCCGGCGCCCATAATTGCCAAGTTTAAATCGGCAATAAAACGCGCCGATAGCTTTTTGGCTGCTGGGTGCACATTGAAAACCGCCGAATTACCAGCGGCAATAAAGCCGATGGCGTTACAAAGAATGGTCTCGGTGGGGTTGGTGCAAGGAGTGATGGCAGCGATCACACCAAAGGGCGCATACTCTTGTAATACCAAGCCGTTGTCGCCCGTCCTGACCCAAGGAGTCAGGATTTCGGTGCCTGGGGTTTTGGTGGCAACTAAGCGGTTCTTGACGATCTTATCATCGACTCGACCCAGTCCAGTCTCTTCAACTGCATCCCGCGATAAGGCATCAAGCTGATTCAGCGCGCAGTCGCGCATGGCCTGAATGATGCGCTCACGATCCGCCATGGTCATAGCGATGAGTTCGCGCTGCGCCGCGGTGGCGGCGCGAACTGCCGTATCGAGATCCTGAAAGACGCCAGGGCGACCTCCACTAGCTGCCAAAACAGGCGAGCGGGCGGGCGACTGTGTGACCCGCTGCACCACCTCAGCGACGATTCGCTCTAGGGTTTGTTGATCCACGGTTTAGCTATCCTTCGAGAAAACGGCCTTGCCGTCTTGGTCAACGCTATCGACGATCGCCATGATCACCGCGTCCACCGGACGGTTGTTGGTAACTTCGGTCTGGCGCGCCGAAGAACCGGCCGCAAACAATACCAACTCACCCACCCCGGCTCCCACCGCGTCGGCTGCGACAAGAGGCGCTCCGGCGGCTTTTCCTACGGCATCGGTCGGTTGCAATAGCATCAACCTTAAACCATCGAGCGTGGCCTCTTTGCGGGTGGCAACCACGTTGCCGATCACCTGAGCGAGTTTCACTTCTTCTTAGCGCTCGTGCCACGGCCGAGCGGTAATGCTGCGTCGACGTTAGCGTGCGGCCGCGGGATGATATGAACGCTGACGAGTTCACCGACACGCTCAGCAGCGCGCGAACCGGCTTCCGTGGCGGCGCGCACAGCAGCGACATCGCCGCGAACCACAGCGGTGACAAAGCCGCCGCCAATTTTCTCATAGCCAACCAACTCGACACGAGCTGCTTTAACCATGGCGTCAGAGGCTTCTACCATTCCCACAAAGCCGCGGGTTTCGATCATGCCTAGGGCATCGGACATTGGTTCTCTCCTAGAGAATCTCCAGCACCTTAGCCGGAGTTTTTAAGTTATTTTTCGGCGACGCCGGTGATGCTCTCGATGGCCGCTACCGCCGCTTGCGAGGCAGCGTCGATCTCGGCTTCATCTCCGGCCAGATACAAACGACCAAAAGCACCATAGGGGCGCACTTCAACAAGTTTCACGTTAGCCGCTTTTTCCGCTTCGTTGGCGGCGAACACCACTTAGGCGGCGGGGCGACATTCAAAGATAAAAAGACTTTCGCCCGG
>JAPKCE010000456.1 GCA_028823075.1 Myxococcota bacterium | reverse complement strand
GATGACCGAGACGCTGCAAAAGACAGCGACGGATATCCAGGCTTTGTCGGAAGAAATTCGCATTCTCGCGCGCAGCGTGCGTCAGTTTGTTGTGGGTAAAGAGGGTGATGAAGCCCCCCTCGAACGTTTGACAAATATGATGATCAGCCAGGTCGATGGGCTCAGCGGAGCGGCACAAAAACTGCTCGGAAGTATGAACCGCTTGGTGGATAATAGCGCCGACGACTTTGGCGCCTCGGTCGCTGCTCTTCGCACCGTTGCGATCAATCTTGAACGACTCTCGACCACTCAGGGAGCCAGCATCGAACAGATTCTCGGCAACGTCGCCAGCGCCACCAAAGCCCTCGATTCCGTACTCCGTGAAGTCGAACGCTTTACAGGGGATAATAAAGGTGAAGTCAAAGGCTTAGCGGCTACTTTACGGCAGTCGGTCGAAAGCTTGGCGAAAGCCTCTGCCGAGGTTGAAAAGGTCGCACAACTTGCCGCTAGCGGCAAAGGCCCGGTGGGGCGTTTGGTGGGCGACGAGGAGCTCGGTTCCGAGCTCGACTCAGCGATACGCGGCATGAGCCAGATGGTCGCACGCTATGAAAAGCTGCGCACCGAAGTGGAGATGAGCGGCGGCTGGCGGCTGAACAGTGGCGCAGGCCGAGCCGGCTTGCGGGTGAATCTTCTGATGCGCAAAGATAAAGGATATATTTTAGCGCTCAACACGGACAGCCGGGTCTCGCCAATAGTGCAGAGGCGCAGCGTCGCTGGGGTCGAGACCATCACCGAGACCATCGACGACGAACTGCGTATTTCGGCGCAATTTTGGCGTCGCTTCGGAATGGTCGGTCTACGCGCTGGTATGGTCGATGGTCGAGGTGGGTTGGGCGTCGATGCTTACCTCATCCACGATAGGCTGCGTATCCAACTCGACGCCTTCGACTTCGATCGTCAAGTGGCTGACCTAGCCTTGGCGCCGCGCCATCGCGCCATCGTCGACTTCAAAATTCTTGAGCATCTCTACTTGCGCGCTGGGGTGGATGACCCGCTGCTCGCCGACCAACGCGATTTCTACTTTGGCGCTGGCATTCGCTTCTTCGACCCCGATTTGAAGAGTATTATGGCCGTCGCGCCTAGCCCTTGAAACTTGCCAAAGACCTTGACGACAGCGGTTCAAAAATGAACCTTTTTCTGGCTCGAATGGAGAACGCATGAAGAACAAACTCGCACTGAGTTTCTGCCTGCTCGCTTTTGGCGCTGCCAATTGCGACAACCCGTGTATCGGTTTGGAGTGTCCCGATGTGCCGAAGCCGGATGTGGGAGGCGACTTCGACCCTGCCGCTGATTGGTGCGCCGTCTACAGCGAGGTGTTCGAACCAGAATGCTCAAATTGTCATGATCCGGGCGGTACGAATGTCGCGCCGCGACTGAAGACGGGGGCAGGCTTTAGCGCCGACCAAATGGTTGCGCATCTACTCAACGACCGCGCACAGAGTCCTGCATGGGTGACGCCCGCAGAGCCTGACAACTCTCAGGTTTGGAAGCGCGTCGGCGAGGGCAGCATGCCGCCAGGAATTACTATGGGCGGCAGCACCTCGGAAGACAGCCGGTTGCGTAAACTGGTTCGCGATTGGATCGCCAACGGCGCTACGACCGAATGTCTTGAAGTCGGCGATGCAGGGGTGGTGGCTGGCGACGCTGGCACAACTCGCCCCGATGCAGGGACGCCAGAAGCGGGTCCTCAAGAAGATACTGGCCCGGTTGATGCCGGCCCGCCGGCTGATCCGATGTGTGCGGTAAGCGCGCTGCTTGTGACGACTTGCAATGGCTGCCACGGCGGCACCAACACGAGCGGCGGCCTCAACTGGGGCAGTACTTCTAGTTCGATGATGGCCACCATAATGGGCATCGCCAACCAGGTTGCTATACCCTACATCACACCGGAGAACTCGGATCAAAGCTATCTCTTCTTACGCATCGCAGGGCGCGGCGCAGAGATCGCTGGCGGGCGCGCCGCCCGGATGCCTCGAGGGGGGCAATGGCCTGAAGACAAGATTAACGATTTACAAACCTGGATCGATAACGGAGCGAACGCCTTTGAATGCCCATAAACTAACTCTGCTCCTTGTTCTCGTCGCCGCTCCCGCTGGAGCCGCTGGCGTCGCCTCCGAATGTGAGCAAGAACTTGCTGGCGGTATCGCCGGGCAGGTTACGGATGGCGACATCGACGCCTACAACCTTCGCCAATCGGCCAAGATGCTCAACCACCCAGCGCTATCCATGCTGATCTCTCCGCTGGGTATGCCGAAAGTTAAAGGGGCTGTACTCAGCGTCGAACTGGCGCGTATCCCGCCGCTGGGATGCAAGGACCGCGCGGTCGTCTTCAATAACGCTCTAAAGACCGAAGACACGAACAAGGTGCCTTTGTTGCCGCGCCCTCGTTTGCGCGTCGGCCTGCCCAAACTCTTCGGCTTCGATGGAACGCTGGGCGTGGCTTATGTGCCGCCGATCCCCTTAGGCAACACGATGCTGCATCATGCCGGGTTTGAGCTTGGGTTAAGCCGTGATCTGAGTTCTGAGTTGACCATCGG
>JAPKCE010000455.1 GCA_028823075.1 Myxococcota bacterium | reverse complement strand
CAGGCACATCGCAGGGTTCGCAGGTGACAAAGCCACCGTGATGCAAAGAGGGCAACAGGTAAGTCAGTTTCACCAGCTTTTCAAACGATGCTATGTCGCCGTAGCGCCGACCCCCTTCAAGGTCGCGTACAAAAGGTGCTCCATAGATTGGAGCAAAAACCTGGTGCTTGCCGCCGATCGTGACTGAGCGCGCTGGGTTGCGCGCAAGCTGAGTAAATTGGCTTGGCGCTTTAGCGCAAAGATCGCGAACCCAATCGGCAGGTGCACGAACGATATCACCCTCGATCCGGGCGCCGTGCTGCTGCCACAGCTGCAGGGCTTCAGGATCATCTCGAAAGGCAATCCCCACATCCTGCATGATCCAGTCGACCTGCGTTTCGAGACGCACGATCTGTTCTTCTTCGAGTACCTCGAAAAACGGCAGGCTTCTGCGGATATGGCCAGAAAGGCTGGTGTTAGCGCTACGTTTTGATCGATCGCGTGCGGTGCGAGTTCGGCGAGCCATGAGAATTCTCCTCGGGGTAACTGGCCATGTCTTTGACCCCATCGGGATTAAAGCGCGCTGTTACACGAAACATCAGATGAAAATATCAGGCCAATCTACTCTTGCGTGGGCGACGGCTTTTACCCCAAAACGACATCAGGAGCTTAAACCTCACGACCCAATTGTTGCTCCTGGATACGCGGTTGGAGCAGCATAAGCGAAGTGTGCGATTCCGCCATTTTTTAAACAAGAGCAAACCGGCGTGTTATTCAACCAGGCCCGCTATCTTGAGGCACTCCTTGTACCGCATGAGCGCCCCCGGATAGGTATCCTCGAGAAAACGCTGGCTAAGTTTGGGGTTAACTTCCAGAGCCCGGGCCAAAGATTTCGCAGCATCATCCAAGTGGCTCAGCGCAGACTGCGCAGCCGCCAGACCCGAAAATGCCCAGAAACCGGCGTTTGGGTAAGCAGCCGCTTTTTCCATCCACTTAAGCGCTTCGTCATTACGGTTAAGGTTAAGCAGCGTAACGCCCTTCATATGCTCAAAAACCCAAAGCAGAGGATCCCTTGGACTGAGGCGGATCGCCTCGTCCATTAACCCCAGGGAAACTTCAGCATCTCCACCTGGCGTCATCATGTATAGATGTGCCAGCCCATGGTAGGCATGCGCGTAGCTTGGGTTTAATGCGATCGCCCGCTTGAGTTCCAACTCCGCTTTATCATGGTGAAAAGAAAACGCCTCTGCACGCCCAAGTGCATAATGGCAAAAAGGATCCTGGTCTTCGATGACGACAGATTTGCGAGCATGTTCCAGCGCTAAGGCAATATCCTGCTCGGCCTTTTCACTGAAGTTAGCCCCAACCAAGACCAGGTACCCCACAGCAATTCCCGCGTGAGCTAAAGCGAACTCGACGTCGGCCTCAATAGCCTGTTGGTAAAGTGCGATCGCCGACTCAACATTCTCTTTGGAGAACTGATACATATGCCACTGTGCCCGTTGAAACAGATCCCAAGCGCCAAGATCGGCAGATACCTTGCGATGAGCTCGCTGGCGTTCTGAGCGCGCCAGTTCTGGCTCGATAGTTGCAGCGATTGTTTCGGTTATTTCGTCCTGCAACGCAAAAATGTCGTCTAATTCCCGGTCGTAACGTTCACTCCAAAGATTGGATCCATCTTGGGCGTCGGTGAGCTGTGTGGTGATACGAACTCTAGCCCCCGCCTTGCGAACGCTTCCCTCGAGAACATAGTCAACCTGTAGCTCAGCCCCAACGCGACGAATATCGACCGCTTCCCCTTTGTACACAAAGGTTGTGTTTCTGGAGATAACCGAGAGCCAGTGATAGCGAGAGATAACAGAAATAATATCTTCGGTAATGCCATCGACGAAATACTCCTGCTCAGGGTCTGCACTGAGGTTAACGAATGGCAATACTGCTATTGCTGGAAGCTTTCCAGTCGTTGCGCCCGAAACAGGACCTGTCACCGGCACTTGGGGCTCGCTCATCGGCGTCGAGTCAACGGGCCGTTGGTTTTGAGGGACTGATGCCAGCTCAACCTTGAAAGTCGGTACCGGCACGGCAATATTTTTCATTGACTGCTCGCCGGTATCAATGAAAGTCATATCGAGCTTACGGCAAACTTCATCGTGGAATTTACCAGAGAGGGTGACGCCGCCCGGCTCCGCCGAAGCCTCCAGGCGGGCTGCAACATTTACCCCATCACCATAAAGATTCTCCCCCTCAACGATAACGTCCCCAAGGTTAAGCCCTGTACGAAACAGCATTTGATCTTCTTCAGCAACGCTGTCGTTGCGATTCTTCAGATCCCTTTGAAACTCAGTCGCGGCAATGACCGCATCGACCGGGCTGGCAAACTCAGCAATGACAGAATCCCCTGCGCTGCCAAATATTCGGCCATGGTTGTTCTTGATCGCGCTATCGGTTATCGCCCGACACGCTTTTAAGTTTCTAAGAGTTCTATCTTCATTTTCCCCCATCATACGGCTGAAATTCACCACATCAGCCGCGAGGATAGCCACCAACTTACGACGAGGACCAGATTCCGACATCTAAAGTTCTCCGTGAAAACCACTAACACGAGTGTAGAT
>JAPKCE010000454.1 GCA_028823075.1 Myxococcota bacterium | reverse complement strand
ACCGGACGCTCTGCCTGTGGGGTGTGGTCTGCGTTACGTTCGTTATCGGACCACCAATAACGCGGCCCAACGCCCTGCACGATCTTACCGGCTCGCGCCTTTCCGGCCTGGGCGCGAATCAAGAAGCGCGGCGCATCACTTGAGACTTCAAAACTGGCCTCGTAACGGCTCTTACCGGCGGCGTGTTCGAGCGACTTTTCTTCGACCAGTCGTATTCGATGATCGTAAGTCCAGCGGTCCTCAGCGGCATTGAAACCCCAGGAGTACTTCTCGTCGACACGAAACAATGTAAGAGTAAGTTTTTCCTGCAATTTCATTTCTTTAGAATCGGGACCTAAAACTACAACTTCAAACCTTGCTTGCTGCCCGAGTTGCAACTTTTCGTCGCGACTTCGCACACCGATTTGAAAGTTATCCGGTAGGACGACGGCCTCGGCCCAGGCGCGCGTGCTGCGCCCACTACCCGCCTCAAGAACCGAAGCCTCGAGCCGCAGTTTAAGCGGTTGGAAACCGGCTGTGGTGAGACGCTTACAGGCATGCTCTGTGCGCCCCGATACGTCGAGTTTAGCGGCGGCGCGATGGTCGCTACCCGAGGCTCCGCCCTTTCCGTCAGCCCAGGGTGCGAAGGAAAATTCGCTAAAGCCATCGTGTTTGGGGGCTACCGCGCTGAAGCGGCAATCCACACGCACCGGGCTGCCTTTAGCGCTGCCGCCGAAAAGATATTTTGCGCTGATTGTAGCGCTTAAATCCTGCTCGCTGGTATACACCTTGCGCTCCATGCTCACCTCGGCGCGCATGCGCTCGGGCATAAACTCTTCGACGCGGATACTGCGCGTGGCGAGCTTCTTATCGGCGACACTCAAGTTGATGGTGTAGCGCCCTGTAGCGGCGATCTCGGAGAGCTGGAAATCGAGGCTGATAAGGCCTGCGTCGTCGGTTTTGAGAACCCGTTTGACGATGCGTCGTCGTCGCGCATCCAACACCTCCACCTGCACCGGCATAGCGCTTTTGGGGGCTTGGTCGGCGGCGCTGCGCAACAGCCCAACAACATGCACCGGTTCGCCGGGGCGGTAGAGGTCCCGATCGCCGTAGAGAAATGCGCGATAGGGCTTGCTCTCACGGTAGGGGGCGCCACCAACTTTGGTCTGGTTTAACGGGATCTGGAGATCACTAAAGCGCAGATAAGTTAGGTCTTTGCCGCGCCGCGCAATGATAGCTAAAGGTTCACTCCGGTCGAGATCGTCGGCCTTGGGCCCGAGTAACTCACAGCCTCCATCGCCGGCGCTTTCACAACTTGAGATCACCCGGCCGCTGGGCGCTATGAGTTCCAGTTTAACCCCGCTCAGCCCAATCTGGCTGTGCATATCCAAGGCCCAGACGGAAAACCCGTATTCAGCGCTGCGCTTGTCTTTAGCCGGCGTCTTCATCTGTTTTTTTGCCAATAGGTTGATGTCGCTCACCAGCAGGCGGCTCTGAGTAGCCAGCCCCGGGGCGCTCAGGCTAACCTCAAGAAGGCCAGCGAATTGCTCGCCGATCAGCTCAGCGACGTTGAGAGAGCCGGCACTTATTTTATCCGCCTCGCCGGCCACTCGAAGGGCTCGGCGGATAACTAAATCACCAACTGCTCTACCCGCCTTTTCATCGTCCTGCGCCAGCCAATGGGCTAGGTTATCCGGTCGGACCTGGCGAACTTCAAGCATGATAGCGCCCACATTACGATGTGAAAACCGTAGGCTTTTCCAGCCTTTGCGCGGCAGGTAACGCCCGGTTTCGACGAACTGAAGCAAGGCGGGGCGAGCCGGTACTTTGATGAGTACATCATAGTCTTCGAGCAGCACCGAGCCATCCATACTGCGCATCCCGGCGGCCAAGCGTAGCCGGTAATTGCCGCGGCTAAAGTCTCCGAGAAGGCGAAAGCCACCTTGACCCGGCGCCAGGCGAAAGGGGACCGCAGGTTCAATGCTGATCTTGTTCTCGCTACCGGCGACGGGTTCACAGCGCGGGCCGACGCGGAATGAGCGAGACATCTCACGATGCCAAAACCATGAGCGCTTCCCGGATTCGGCGTCGTGGCAGACCACATCGATACCAAAGCCCCCGGCGCTAGCCAGCGCAGCGGCCCGTTCTATCAACAAGGTCTTACCACTGAAGCGGGTATGAATCTGAGCATATGCCGCCGCGGTAAAGTTACCCTCGGCGGCTCTCACGCCCTCGGCGATCTCGATCGACAGCGCTCCGGCTAGACCGGCTAGGCGCGGTAATTCGATGGCCATACTATGCCCTTTGGCGCCGATCAACTTCCAGCCGTTGAGCTCGATGCCATCGCCGGAGATGCGCAACTTACTCCGTAGATCATCGGTTTTTACCGCGGCACTTGTTTTGATAAACAGGCGGGCTTGCTTGTGGCTCCATTCGATGCGGCTGGAGAGGAAGCTCAGTCCCGGCGTCGTAAGCTCAGCGTTTGGAGCCGAGTCACCGCCCTCGAGCAGCCCCCAGCGGCTGTCCAAGGCGCGCAAGCTCACCTTGATTTTCTTTTGTAAGGGCGGCGCATTAGCGAAGCGGAATTCTAAGGTATAAGGGTTGATAAAACGGAG
>JAPKCE010000453.1 GCA_028823075.1 Myxococcota bacterium | reverse complement strand
TGATGCTTTCTGTGGGATTGCCCATCATAATGTCGAGGCGGGCATGGTGGGCTACGAGCCGTTTCGCATTAACGAACAATGTGCTGGCCTCAACCAAGTCGAGGGCTTGTTTGCTCTTACTGGGGCCGTGTTGTTGTTGTTGGCACCGCATCTCACCCGCAAACATGACCTGATGTTTATCGCCGCTGCGCCTCTTCTAGCCATTGTCGTAAACGGAATTCGCGTCGCGTTCTCGGTCGGTCTCGGTCGGCTGATGGAGCGTGGGCCCTGGGAGGGTTGGTTACACGACTTGCCTAGCTACATCGTTTTTGCGCTGGCAGTCTTCGCCATGGCGGTCACAGCCCGGCGCTTAAGCGAGCGCCGGGGGTGATGCCATTGGGGTTGGTAGGCCGAGCTGGGATCGAACCAGCGACTCTCGCCGTGTAAAGGCGATACTCTACCCCTGAGTTATCGGCCCCTCAGGCTTCCCGTGCCCTGTTTTTCGATGCATCACAAACCCTCATCATCAGCTGCCGATCATCGCGGCTACCGCGCCGTGAGAACGGAACATCATGAGTAAGTTGACGACGAGGTGAGCCGTCAGTGGCACAAGAATGGAGCCGCTTTTGGCGTAGAGGGCAGCGTAGGGAATCCCAGCACCGATGGTGACCATGCCGATCCAGGCGGGGATAGCCATCGGCGTGATCCACCAGAAGCTCGTAAAGGTGATGTGATAAACACCAAATATTAAGCCAGACAGCACGACGGGCGCCAAAGGTGAGGCAAAGCTATCGAGCAGTTTTCGAGTCACGAAACCGCGAAAAAACACTTCTTCACAGATGACGTGAAAGGCGGTCAGTGCCAGCAGGCTCACAAGGGGGGCTACAACGAATTGTAGGGGTGAAAAGAAGCCGACGACAAGGCCAAAGGCCACCGCGGCGGCGAGCGTGTCCTCGACTTCGAAGCCCACATTTTTAATGCGACCCAGGACGCTCCCGCCGTTTCCGAGCAGAAGGATGCAAAGCAGCCCGACACCGAGCAAGATGAGGCGCCTTGTGTAGAAAAAGTTACTTTCGCTCGAGCGTTCGTGACCAGGTGAAGCGATCGGAATATAGGCGCATTCGGCGTCGAGTCGCTCCTTCGATACGGACGGGCTGTTCATCTCCAACTCTTCGCTACACGAGAGTTGGCTTTCGAGTTGAATAAAATAGCCGCTTCCTTCGGGGGGGTGCAGGCTCGGCGCACAGCGCTCGCCGGGGAGCTCTTCGCCTCCGGGATCGCGGAAATCGTAGTAGGTGTCGGGCTGAAAAAAGTATTCTTGATCGCCTTGAGGAAAGCAGGTCTCGGGCGATTTATGGGCCATCTGAAACAGCAGACCAAAAACGATGGCGCAGACGCCGAGAACTTTAACAAAGCCTAGTTTGTCGTCATCACTCGCTGTCGGGGCTCCACTGCTTTTCGCTTTGCTTTTCGCTTTTGCCTTTTTCGTGCCTTTGCCGAACTCGCCCTTTTCTTTCGGCTTGCCCGATGCCTCCAGCGGCAGCTCGCTAGCCCTTTTCTTGCCGCTTATTATATCGATCATATGTTTGATCTCGGGATCGCCAGGCTTGAGCTCCAAAGCTTGAAGAGCCAGAGCTCTAGCCTCGTCGCGGCGTCCGAGTTCGAGGTGCAACTCCGCAAGGCTGCGAAGCGGCTCGACCTTGTCTGGCCAAGTCGAAGCGCAGCGCCGGAGTTCGCTTAGCGCCTCTTGTGTGCGCAGCGGATCGCAACGGTATAGCGCTAAAGCTCTTTGCCAAACGGCATCGGCGTTGTCCGGTTGAATTTCCAACAGCGCGTCGAAATGGCGCAGCGCTTCGCTCATGCGACCGCCATCAAAAGCTGTTTGTCCTTCGTCGCGATGGTAGAGCGACGAGAGGTAACTGCGGTTTTCATCTTTGCGCGCATCCACGCCGAGGTCAGTAGCTCGTCGTAAGATAAAACGTTCTTTAGGGTCTTTCAGTTGGCTCACCGCATCGCGCAGCAGCGCACGCACCTCTTTTGCCAGTTGTCGGCTGTTAGCATTGGAGGCGTCGCCCAGGCGTTCTTGCAATTGAGTTTTCAGTCTGTCGTAGGTTTTTTCGATGACCATGGGGCTTGGGTCGCCGGAAAGGCCGAGCCGGGCTAAAGCATCTTGTTCTTCCAGTCGCTGCGCCAAGCCCGCGAGTAGGCGTTCCGTGGCGCTTGGTGCCTCGGTTCTTCCGTCACTGAGATCTTGAAGCACTTCCGCAACCGGTTTCCACTGGTTTGAACCACGCAAAGCTGCGAGCGATTGCGGTACTACCGTTCCCGACTTGAGCCCATCGCGAATCTGTTTCGGAGCAAAAGGTCCTTTGCTCTGTCCGTCGATAATCAGGAAAATCTGTTCACTCATGGTGACATCGTAGAGGAGTTTTCTTCGCTCGAAAAGGAAGCTGATCTTGGTTGTTCATAATCGACTAGCGGTACGATTCCATGGTCCTCATCAGCGATGACTTGCGCGGATACTCTCAGCCTGTCAGAATAGCACCACATGGAAGTCAGACTTGGAGTGCCCGTATGATCTCCTTTTTTAATCGCAATGCCCTTTTGGCTATATCTTTT
>JAPKCE010000452.1 GCA_028823075.1 Myxococcota bacterium | reverse complement strand
GTTACCAACGCAGTCATCATCGTTTAGCGCATTGCCATCATCGCAGAATTCGAAGTGGTCTGCGGAAGGCTCCACGTCTTGGCGTTTAATGGCATCGCCGCAGACGGCGATTTGGCATGCATTGGTGCAGGCATCGTCGTTGACTTGATTGCCGTCATCGCAGGTTTCATTGTGTTGGGCTTGCACCAGACCGTCACCGCATCGTGCGAACCCGCATTGATTGGTGCAATCGTCAGTGCTGTCACATGCTTCAAAGTTTGGGTCGTCGGCGCTGAGGCCGAGTCGGACGACCCCATCACCGCAGCGCGCTGGGCGGCAAGTGTTGAGGCAGGCATCTGCAGAATTTGTGTTGCCATCGTCGCAGGCTTCGAACTCCGGTGAGTTATCGGCTTGATCAAGTCGGATCACCCCATCACCGCAGCGCGCTATCTGGCAATTGTTGCGGCACGCATCGGTGTCATCGACGTTGCCATCATCGCAGCCCTCATAGCCTTCATCGTTTGCCGTCAGATCGGTCCTGAGCACGCCGTCGCCGCAGCGAGCCGCTTGGCAGTTGCCTCGACAACCATCGTTTTCGCGTCGGTTGCCGTCATCACAGACTTCGCCGCGCCCTGTCTGGACCCTACCGTCACCGCACTTGTCGGTACGGCTGCGTAGACAAAGGCCGTCGCTGCAAAAGAAGCGATCGAGACAGTCACTATGGTGTTGGCAGGGTGTAGCCTTGTTGCTGATGGGGGCCATGATCTCCATGCAGCCTAGGAGCATGGTGATCGCGCAATATAAGGATGATTTGCGCATCTTAGTACCCATCAATCAGGGTTGGGTATTGGTAATCTCGGCCATGGACACCGTTGCCCAACTGACCACTAGTATTATCACCCCAGCACCACAACGAGCCGTCGGCGCCCACTGCGCAAGCGTGAGCCAGGCCCACTGCAATTTGGGTGATGGGAGGCAGGCCCGGAACTTGCGTTGGCTCTAGGCACTGATTGCCCTCACATTGATGGGTCCAATCCGGGCCCCAACACCATACCGTGCGATCTTCTAAAAGCATGCAATTGCAGCCACCCATGTCGATAGCGACAACTGGGGAGGGTGGTACAGCTAGGGTTGATAATGGTCCCTCATGACTGCTGCACATCGTCTCGCCGGCGACTGTTTGGATACAAATTGCGGCATACGATGGGAAGCCATCAGACAGATTTGCGTATGCCGTTGTGGCTGCTGGCGCTTGGGCGATGGCTTGTGGTCGACGAGGATTACGATCGCCAAAGAGTGCTATTGATTGGCCCCAGCAGAACAGTTGACCCTCTGCGGTTAGACCGCAGACCGGTTGGCCAACCGACAGCTGCGCAATGGCTGGTAGATCGGGTAGGGCAACGGGTTCTGCCGATCGAAGACTGTAGCGACTACCTGGCTCTGCCGGAATACCAAGTTCGCCGGCACAGTAAACGACACCTTGGTCGTTGAGACCACAAAATCGAGTTCGACCGACGCGCAGGTCGCGCAGGTGAGCCCACTGGGTAAGACGCTCAGGTCTGTAATAATGCGTGATCGAGCCGATGCCAAACTGACCTTGCGATCCCGAGCCCCAACAAAACAGGTGGTTCTGCGCGTTGTCTGCGCAGGTTGTATTGCCACGACCCTGCACACGCTCAATTTGGCCGAAATTAGGGATAAGGGTGGGTCGAGCGTAGATGCGTTGCGTGGTTAGGCCTGCTCCCACAACTTCCGATCCGCCCCAGCAATCGATTGTCCCATTATCGTTTAGGGCGCAGGTATGGCCGCTGCCCAGCGCTACCTGTCGAACAGTCGAGTCGAGTTGAACTCGGAAGGGTGTTTGCTCTTGAATGGGGATGCCCATTTTGCCGCGACTGTTAGATCCCCAACAGACCAAACGGCGATCTTGGTTGATGACGCAGTACGGGTCCCGTCCACCAAGCATAAAACTTCCGCGAAGGGCCGTGATCTCGGCAGCAGGCGTGGCGTCGCCTTCGCGGGCAAGCAAACGTGAATTCCCCCATGATAAAACGCGCTGGTCCTCGGTCAGGACCAACCATGCGTCATTTTGAAGCTTAGCTGCGCCTTTAAGCGAAGGTGGGGTGCCGGGCCGCGCAACACGGCGGATTGCGGTCCGATTATCCGGCGCGTCGGGGGCAATAATTTCAAGCGTGTCGGAATTGGCGAGTTCACTAACAAGGGTACCAAATCTTGTAGGAGAGCTTGAGTTTGAACGGGGTAAATTGAGCAGTAAGTCTTCACCCTGGTGCTTATCGATGAATAACCAGCTTAAGTCCGGGGTTGATTGTACGGCGCGGATACCTGTCAGTGGGAGTTGAATAAATCGGTGCCCATCACGCCCGCAATGCAAGGTGCCGGCCTCGCTTAGGACGCAAAAGTCGCGACTGGTTCCGATCAGATCCGTACTGATCGGTAGGCTGGTAATACGGCTGATTTTTCGCTTGGTGCGCCGATCAAGGCGCCAAACCTGGCCTTGCGCCGACAATGCGTAGCAGGTGTCGCGCCAGCACCCGACAAATCGTCGCCATCGTTCGCCCGCCCCGTAAATTTGAGCTGCGGGTGCCTCATACAGACCCC
>JAPKCE010000451.1 GCA_028823075.1 Myxococcota bacterium | reverse complement strand
CCGGCGTGATCGGCGCATTCACCCATTTTGCACTGTTCCCGGGTAGCAACGTGCCAGTGATTGGCGCGTCGGGAGCGATTAGCGGGTTATTTGGTGCAGTGCTGTGGCTTATGGCGCGGCCAAATCAATGGGGTCAGCGCAGTATGCGGTTTTGGCCGGCGGCGCTGATCTGGATCGTAATCTCCGTGGCAATTGGCTTTACAGGAATGCCGGGGGCCGGTGACGGACAGATTGCGTGGGCTGCGCATATCGGCGGGTTCGTCGGGGGCATTTTAATCATGATGGTGATGCTTCGGTGGGCACGATTGTTCCAAGCGCGCTAAAGAGCCGCCGCGAAAAACGTTAGGCCGAATAATGTTACGACCACCGCACCGGCAACGCCCAGCGCACTCGCAACGACCCCTCCCCAGCGGCTCGACTTCGACGTTAGAGTTAACGCACCACGGCGCAGCGCAACACTCAGGGCAGCTAGGACCGAGACGGTGATCGCCGTGCCAACGGACATGGCAAGCGCAGCCATGATGCCCATCGCTAGGAGCCCCTGCACCATCGCGAAAAGCAAGACGATCACGGCGCCGCTGCAAGGTCTGATTCCAACCCCCAACACCACAACCGCCGCTTCGCGCCAACCAGCGTCAGATACCCGAACCAACTCGCTGTGCCCATGGTCGTGATGATTGTGACCGTCATGGTCTTTGCGATGAGACCACGCCTCCCGCAGGAAGCGCCAGAGCATCCATAACCCAAGCAAAGCCACGACCCCATAGCTGATGGCTTCAAGCGTTCCCACCCGGTCTAACGTCGCAAGATTTGTGGCCCCCCACACTAAAGCGAGGCCACCGACAAGGACGATTGCCGAAATCGCCTGCAGCAAAGCCGCCAATATCGCCAAAAGCACCCCTCGGCGTAGGTTCTCTTCACGAGCTAGCAGGTATGCACTAATCACTACTTTGCCGTGCCCAGGCCCCGCCGCGTGAAAAACTCCGTACGCAAATGACAAACTAATAAGGACAAGGAATGGCCATAGCGACGACTCTTCTTTAATGGCCTTAACTGAATTTGCTAGACGAATTTGCAGGTTGCGTTGGATGCGCCGCACTTCGGCAAGATTGCCGGCTACGAACCCGGGTACGAAGGTAGTCGTCATTTGCTCTACCTTACCGCCACTACCAAGTGCGCGCGTTGACTCCTGTCCGTACGTAGACGTAGCGGTCCACGACGCAACAATAACCAACAAAAGAAAGGTGGAGAACTTCAAGAAGTATTGCACATCAACTGCATTAAAGTAGGACGTACAAGTCCGAAATAGATCGTTCGCTGGGGGTCAGGCTGGACATAGGCGAAGCACGGCGCCGCGCCGCCCGCAAAGCGCAGGGGATCGAGCGGATCAGGGTTAATTTCGATGTAATAGCTTGGGTCGTAAAATGAGATGGAGAGCGCGGTCTTGGCCGGATCGATAGGCCGTGGCATGGCGACAGTAAATACAAAGTTGAGCCTACCCTCTTCCATCCGCATATCGATGTGTTGGAGCGCGGCAATATCTAGCCGATCGCTATCGAGCCAGATATGGGTGAAAAAACCACTTTCTTTTAGGTTCTTTGCACTATTCGCAGCCAACTTGGCCGCTTCGGCCTTGTCCAGCGTCGCATTGCTGTCCGTATCGAAATCAGCCACGGCTACAGCGGTGAAAAACGGATCGAACGTCCAATTGATCCTTAGCGCTGTCACCTGACCACGATCGAACACAACCTCAACGAACGCGTCGATCCATATATGCGGATGAGCTTCGGATCGCGACGGCAAATAAACTAGTAATGCGAAAAAAATTGCGCAGAACGAAAGAAATACGCGCGCTGACCTCATCATATTTGCTTGGCCATCTGGCAGGATCCTGGTCACGAGCGGGGGCTGAGACAGTCAGAAAACGAGCGCGCCAACGAGAACATCAGGTTGGTATAGAGCGCAGACCCTGGCTCAAGCTCTGCACCTAGCGGATCTGCCGTACTAGTCCGCGCGGCCGT
Organism: Myxococcota bacterium; assembly: GCA_028823075.1. Classification (GTDB taxonomy): domain Bacteria; phylum Myxococcota; class UBA4151; order UBA4151; family UBA4151; genus CACGMS01. The sequence continues at coordinate 579 of JAPKCE010000451.1, read as the reverse complement.
GCCTTCAGTCACCGATTCAATGACGCTTGGAGAGAACTGCGGCTCGGCAAAGATGCAGGCAACGCTCTCTTGACTAATCCGTTGCTGGATTTCTCGGAGGCGCCGCGCGCCAGGCTTACGGTCGGGTGACACGGTGATAGAGCCCGCCACAGACAGTCCGTAGCGATTTTCCAGATATTGGTATGCGTCATGAAACACGAAAAAGGGCGACTGCTCGATAGAAGCGAACGTGGCGGCAAGAGACTTATCGAGGCGGGCAATACTATCGCGCGTTTGCGCCGCATTTGCGCGGTAGGTTTGGGCCCGCTCTGGATCAAGATTAATCAAAGCTTCGGCAACAATTTCAACGGTACGCATCGCATTCAACGGATCGAGCCATAGATGTGCATCGGTCCGGAAGTGGTCATCGTCTCGATGGGCCTCATCATGATTCACATCGTGGTCATCGTCGTGCCCTTCGAATATTCCACCCTCACGGGTGTCGAGCAACAACATTCCGTCTTCGTTCATTAATGTGATAATTCGGCGACTATCGTGGGGATCACGAAGCGCGCGCGCCAAGAAAGTCTCCAGGTTAGG
>JAPKCE010000450.1 GCA_028823075.1 Myxococcota bacterium | reverse complement strand
CGGTTGGTTATTGGCAGCGAGAAAATTATGCCGATTCGCATGACCAATATCGGCTCCGAACTTTGTGAATTGAACAGCATCATCTTCGACCCTCGCCAAACCCCCGACCGCGAGTTTCGCATCGTCGGTGATCATGATGGCGTGCTGATCATCCCGGGCGAAGAGTACCGTGTCGATATCGCCTTCGCGCCCACCCATACAGCGACCACGAGCAGCGGCACCTATCAACCGATGCGCGTGCCTCCGGGCGGCGCCATGATCTGCAACTTTCCAGGCGGCGCCGAACTCTGTGGCAATGGCGTCACCATCATCACGAACTCCCCACAGGTTTTTCCGGGAAGCGGAGACCCCGCTGGGGTTTTCTCTATCGGCTTTTCGGCGACGCCGGCACAACCCGATATCGATGTGCTTCCAGGACAACTAGAATTTGGTGTCGAAACCGTAGGCTGTGGCTCGGTCGAAAAGCGGGTCAGCGTTTACAACTTGGGCAACGCCGATCTGACGATCAACAACATCGCCATCGACCCGGGTTCTGACCCCGAATTTCGCATCACCCGCGCTCCGGGGCCGTTTCCCATCGTGGTGGAGCCGGATCAAAACATCGAGGTTCTCGTGCGCTTCTTCCCGCGTCGTCAGGGCTTACTCGAGGGTCTGTTAGTGATCGACAATAACGACGGCGATGAGCAGAACTTTACGATCCCTCTGACCGGCACGGGGACGACAGAAACGCATCAAATTGATCGCTTTGAACAGGCTGACGAGCCGATGGTCGATGTGCTCTGGGTGGTTGATGATTCCGGGTCGATGAGCGAAGAACAGACCAACCTTGCCAATAATTTTGGTGAGTTCATCCGCTTCGCTACTCAAGAACTCAACGTCGATTTCCACATCGCCGTGACTACGACTTTGGCCGATGGCGACATGGCTGGCGTGTATAATGCTTGTGAGAGCCCCAAGTTCCTGACTCGAACCACACCGGACCTCGAATCAAAATTTCGTTGTAACGTTCAGGTCTCTCGGCGTCGCACCCCGGCGCGCGATGGCAGCGATTCTCGTGAGGCCGGTCTCGAAGCAGCGCGTTACTTCTTGAGCCGAGAACGGCAGATGCCCGGTGGATTGAATGAGGGCTTCCTGCGGGAGCAGGCCAAACTCTACATCATCGCGGTCAGTGATGAAGAAGATCAGAGTCGCGGCCCGGTTGGGCTGTACGAAGATGCATTCCGGCAGATCAAAGGCATTGGTAATCGCGACCTGATCAACTTTTCGGCGATCACCGGTACCGGCGGCAACGGTCAAGGCTGCGAGGCGCAACGCGGCGCTAGGTATATGGAGCTTGCGGCCAATCTCAATGGTGTAAATCAAGATATTTGTGCTCAAAACTGGCGCGCCGCTATGCGCGCCCTGGGCCTCGATACCTTCGCCTTCCGCACGGCATTCGCGCTTAGTCGTCGGCCGCGGGCCGAGACGATTGTGGTGCGTATCGGCGGCCAAAACCTGGCACGCGGTCAACAGGGTGGTCAGAGCGGCTGGGTCTACAATCGCGCCGACAACGCGGTGGTCTTTAATCCAACCGATGTTCCCGCTCGCGGTACCCAGATCGAAGTGGAATACGACACCCTTTGCGCTCAGTAGTTGGCTAGGGGCTAGCAATCGGTCTACAGCGGCAAGCAGGAGAGTTGCCGTGCTGCGTTTGATGATGATTGTAGGGCTCGTTGCGCTGAGTGGGTGTCGTGACGATCGTTGCGAAGTGGCGCGCCGTATGAACTGCGCTGGTCTCGATGTGGCCGCTTTGGACGAGGTCTATTCCGACTGCCAAAAATGCGATGAAGTTGTGTCGCCGGTCTTTAAAGAGATGGGCGATTGTTTTGCTGCCTGTGTGGCAGAAAAAGTGGAATATCAGTGTAACCCTGAGGGTGTTTTAAAGGACGATGCATGCGCTTTAGAATGTACAGGCGAGTCTAGCATTAACAGTGCTATCCTTCGCCTCGTCGAGATGGAAACCCATCGTTTCACCCTGTCCGCTTGTCGCCCAGCCTTGAGCGGGCGGTAGACTCGCCACGAGGACGCTTATGAGCCTGCGTTTACCCTTAGTATTAGTTTTGCTCAGTGCGCTTTCTTGCCGTGCCACCAGCGGTCCGCATCCGCAGGCTATCAACCAGTCTACGCAGGGGGCGCGCTATTTAGAGACCGGGCAACCTGCGCGCGCCAAAGAAGCCTATCTGCTATGCCTCGAATACACGCCGGACTATGATCGCTGCCTTAACGGTCTCGGTTTGGCGGCTCTACAAGCTGGACTTCGAGAAGAGGCTGCATCCTGGTTTCGCAAGGCCATTAAAGCGAACCGAGACTTCGCTGAGGCACGCACGAACCTGGGCGCTTATTACGAAGAGAAACGCCAACCCGAACGCGCCATCGAACTCTACACGAGCAGTTTGGGCATCGACCCCGGCTATCAACCTGCGCGTTATAACTTGGCGCGCGTACAGCTAGGGAAAGCCCGCCGGCTAGCTGCCAAAGGGCAGTTCGACACGGTTAAAACCCTGCTCACCGCTGCCGAGAGCCAATTGATGCGCCTAGCTCACTTGGCGCCCATGCGCAGC
>JAPKCE010000449.1 GCA_028823075.1 Myxococcota bacterium | reverse complement strand
CGCCGACGACAAAGGTGGGCACCCCAAAAACACCCAGTTCAACAGCCGCTTGAGTGCGTTCGCGAAGGGCAGCTTTGTTGGTATCGGACACCGCTTTGGCGGCGATCGCTTCGGCGTCGAGGTCAAGCGCTCGCAAGGCATTCTTGAGCACTTCGACATCGCTGATATCGGCGCTTTGCACCCAATACAGCTTATAAAAAGAGGCCATCACGCGAAGTGCATGCTCCCCCGGGCTGGCAAGCAAAAAGCGCAAGGCCTCGACGCTTCGGTTCGGGTGTCGCAGCGGCGTTTGCAGCGGTACCTCAAGCCAACTCGCCCAGCGCAACAGATCCAAACGGTTATGCCTGGCCTTCGCTGGACTCAGCGTCGTGCTCATGTTTTGAGGCTGATGTAGGGCACGGAAAATACCCCCGAGCAAAACCGGCTTTAGATTAACTTGCGCCCCTGTATGCGCAGCTAATTCATCAATTCGTGTCGAAGCCAAATAGGCGTAAGGGCAGGCAAAATCGAAATAAAAGTCGATGGAGTGGGGGACATCGCTCATGAGAACAGTGCCTGAGCAGCACGCTGGACTACCCGGTCCAAACATCCCTCTTCAAAGGGCGATGTGAGCCCCGCCTGAGCGACAAGGGTCTGAAAGGGGGCGTTGCCGCCGAGCTTGCATAGGCCGACGTAACGTTCCAGCGCAGCTGCCTGATCTTCTTCACAAGCCAACCAAAACTGCATGGCACAGGTCTGGGCGAGGGTGTAGTCGATATAGTAAAATGGCGCACCAAAGTAATGACCTTGGAACTGCCAGCGGCCGCCCTTTGCGGCATAACCGATATCACCCCAATCCAAATCGGGCATGTATTTGCTCTCCATCTGGCGCCACATTTCATGACGCCGCGCCGGGCTAGCTTTCGGCTCTTCGTAGATCAGATGTTGGAAGTGATCACCGGCGACCCCATAAGGAAGAAAGGCAAGTGCGCCTGCGAGATGGTTCCAGCGAAACTCGCCAGCCTCTTCGGCGAAGAACTTATCCATCTGAGGATAGGTCAAGAACTCCAGAGACATGGAATGAATCTCGGCGGCATCGTAGGAGGGCCAAACACAGTCCAGCAAGCGATCGTCGCTCGATGAAAACCCTTGGAAGGCATGTCCGATTTCATGGGTAAATACCCGTACATCGCCGTCAGTTCCGTTAAAGTTAGCGAACACAAAGGGAACACCGTAATCAGCAAAATAGGTGCAAAACCCGCCGCCTGCCTTGCCTTCTCTGGTCTTCAAATCGAGCAGTTCTCGACGGACCATCATGGCAAAAAACTTGCCGATGCGCGGGTCGAGGTCGTCGAACATTAACTGGGCCTGCTTGAGCATCCAGTCGTGGTCGCCATGGGGTTTCGGGTTGCCATCTTTGGCGTACAAACCGGCGTCCCAGCCCATCACTTTGTCGATGCCCAGGCGCTCGGCCTGCAAACCGCGCAACTGCGCCACAAGCGGTACGACTTGGCGCAGCACTTCACGGCGAAAAGTCGCCACATCGGAACGGCCGTAGTCGAGACGGCTCATGCGTCGGTATCCGAGCTCAACGAAGTTTTCACAGCCCATCTTAAGGGCCATGTCGTGGCGCAAGCCAACCAGCTCGTCGAAGATGCGATCGACGTCGCCGCCGACTCCTTCGAGGAAGCCGTAGGTCGCTGCGAGCGCTTCTTTGCGCACGCTTCGGTCTTTATCCGTAGTATACTTCCGCAAGCCCGCTAAATTGAGGGTCTCGCCGCGAAAGTTGATCTTAGCTGAAGCGATTAGCTGGGTGTATTCGGTGCTCAGTTTACTTTCGCTAACCAGGTCTTGCTCGATACAAGGATCAAAAGTGGAGACATCGTTAGCCCAAATATCGAAGGCATGACTTCCGAGCGATTGCTGTAGATCCGGCCGATGCTTTGAAGCGAGCAAGCGCTTTTGAAATTCAACGTCCATGCTGGTGATGGTCGGACGAATCTCACTGTGTCGCCCTTTTGCTGTCTGGGCGTTCTCGCAAGTGGTATCTTGCGCAAAGCGGGCGCCGACGAGCGCTTCCCAAGTGCCGAACTCACGGCGAATCTGGTCCCACCGCTGTACCACGCTGAGACGCTCAGCCCCCGAAGTGGCGCCATCAAAGTCTCGATTGAGATCATCATAAGCCTGACCCAAGCTGTCGAGATCAGGTTCAGTAGCATTCATCTGGGCGTAGGTGGTTTCCATAGCTGGGGCTCCGATTGTGCAGGGTGTATTTCATGGCCGGAGGTTGCTGTCGATAGAGCGTCGTTGCTGGTAGCATAAACCCGGACGCTAATAAGCCTCTCGCCTTCGTTACGGGAAACGGCTAAGTTGTTAGAACAATAGTTAACTGAGCGGTAAAAATGGTTCTATCAGCGATGTTTAGCTTGTTGGTTGTGGCAGCGCCCCCTCGCGTAGCAGTTGATGAGCTTAGCGGGTGGGGTGACAGCGAGTTACGCGCTGCACTAACTGCTCAACTGCGCTCAGCGATGGGGCGAGCGGGCGTCTTCACGCTAATCGCTGCGGAAGAGCAAGCGTCTCTCGACGAGGTGCTAGTGAAACGACTTGAAGAAGGTTGTGACG
>JAPKCE010000448.1 GCA_028823075.1 Myxococcota bacterium | reverse complement strand
CGATTTCCCTTTAGGGACGAGCTGCACCACCGATGAAGAGGGCCAATGCTCGACAATTTTGCGCAGTGAGCGGCGCGCAGGCCCCGGCCAATTTGAAGCGCGAGTCGGCAGGCTTCCCCCGCAATCCATCGATATTTTGGTCAACCCCGACGAGGCTCAAGCGAAGGTGACGGTGGAGATCGAAGGTCTGGGCAATTACAACTGGGAAACCGGGCAGAGGGTCGACCCACTAAACAACGAATCGACTCGTTTGGTGCTCAACAAAGACCAGGCTCAAGGAACGACGTTTCGGGTTCGTTTGCTCGATGCTTTTGACAACCCCTTGGTCGGCTTGCCGGTGACCCTGACGGTGCTCGCCGAAGAGAATCAAGCGATCAGCGATGCAGGACCTGCCGACGCTGCAGCAACGGATTCGCACGCCCTAGACGCCCACACTAACCTGGATGCAACCCCCAATCTCGACTCGGGAACAGACGTCGGCACGGATACCGGCACAGACGCAGGCACAAACGCCAACACAGACACCGGCACCCCAACCGATCTCGCCACCCCAGCCGACGCCGGCAACAACAAAGTCCTCAGCCTGACCCCCAATAGCGACAGCGCCATGGTTGCATTAGCGACCGCCGAAGGCTGTCCCCTGAGTTTACCCGGCGGGGCTCAAATCTCAGCCGATGTGCAAGACGATGGTTACGTCCGGTTTTGTATCCTCCCGGGGCAAGAAACGACTTCGTTTACGCTTCGTATTCAGCCCGCGGATCTGTTTCGTGTGGGGGATGCGTCGAGCATGCAATTGAATGGTGAAACTCGGGCAGGCGCACCGTCGGCCGTCGTGTATGTGCCCTCGCATGAGGTAGAAAACGGGCAAGAAATACGGCTGGGTTGCCTGCCCGGCGGCTTGAGTGCCGTCGCCTCCTTTCGAGTACAAAACGAGCAAGGTTCGGTGCCCAATGTGCGCGTTAAGTTTGATGCTGCGGGCGGCCTAACCGGTCTAACCAGCGCGCTAGAAGTCAGTGACGAGCAAGGCTTGGTGCAAGTCCAAGCCATATGCCCAGCCAACAGCTTGGCAGGTGGTCGGATCTTGGCTGATTTGGCTGAGGTGTCCGATGATGTGGCTGCGTCAGTTGCGGTGCAAGTTCGCACCGATGGTATCGACCAAATCACCATTGTTGAGCATGGCGCCTGGCCGCCGACTTTGCGCTCCGGCGTAGATATTCTGACCTTGCGTTTCCAAGCATTTAACGAGGCAAACGCCCCGGTTCTCCGCGCCGGTTTAAGGCCCGAAGACAATGCGCCAGACAACCGCGACCCGCTTGCATTTACCGTGACCATCGCAAGCCAAGGCCACGCACGGCGTGTGCTGTTGGATGCGGGCAATGGCGAATATACGCGGCCTTTAGTCGAGCATACAATACTCGTCGATCAGGACTCAGGCGCTGCGGATTTTAGCTTTAAACTGCAAAGCCCCGCCACCTACGAGCATCCGCTTGTTTTGCGTGTCTTTGAGCCGGGTTCCCAGGTGTCAAAAACGCGTTCGCTGCACGTGACTCCGGGGACACCAAGCCAGATCACCGTCAGCCCGAGCGGAACGGTTAATGCCGAGCTCATGGCCGGCGCCGGCTCCTTTGCCTTTAGCGTCTGGGATGGTGATCCGGCGCAAGGTGCTAACCGTGTGCCCGATGTGCCGATTAGCGTGGCGGTACCCCGAAGTTTTGTCTTTTTGCGTGGCAGTAGCCTGGCATTGATCAGCGGTCGTACCGGCAACGATGGGCGCTTTGTGGTCGATGTACTTCAAGCACAACCCATGGGTGAGCATGAACTTGAGGGTGCGATTATCGTCGATGATCGGACGCTCGCCGTAGGGCTGACGATCAACGTTGGGGCAGGCGAAGTCGTCTCGGCCTTGGAAATGAGCCTGGATGGTCAAGTCTTACCGATCATAACCCCAGAGGGCGGTGAAGCCTTGCCGACGCTGACAATGCGCGGCGGCACGCGACTCGATCAAACCTTGCGTTTTCGCGTTGTGAACCGCTTTGGCGGGGGCATGCCGGCTTTAGGTTTAGCCTGGACCTTGCAGCAGGGCCAACAAGCAAACTGTGCGACGTTCGACGAACCAGGGCAGACCGATGAGCGTGGAGAAATCACCTTCGGACCGGGTGCATTAACGGTGACTGCTGGTGGTGCCGTGACCGACTGTGTGTACCGCTTTGCCCATGGTAATACCGCGGCGGTGCAGCGCTTGCGCGTGCGCCAAGTACCCGGCCTGCCCAACCGAGCAACGTTGAGCGTCACGCTTCGAGACGCTGAAAACGATGCCAGTGCCGTACGCTTGCGCAACAGCATGGACCCGCCGGATGAATGGAGCGACGAGACCAGTCGCGAGCTAATACTGCAGGCCTGGGATGCCAACAACCTGGCGCCGGCTGGTTTGCGTATGTGGCTTGAGGTCGATAATTGCTTTGTTGAGCAGCGCAGCGCCGAACTCGATGACCTGGGGCGCGCAACGTTTCGGGTCGCTGGCGGGGTCGATGCGCAGACACCGTGTGGCCTAAGTGCTCGTTACTTTAATGAGCGCAACGAATACACAGCACCGACCTTGCA
>JAPKCE010000447.1 GCA_028823075.1 Myxococcota bacterium | reverse complement strand
GAACAGTTTCTTGGCCTGGCAGCCTTTGGCGGAACACGGCCCAGCCCGCGCCTGTGGGTGCGCGATGCCCCACAACTCTTCTCTCGCCTGCGCGACGAACTCAGCGCGTTGTCGGTTGCCGACATTAGCCGCGAGCGACGGCGACGCTCCGAATGGATAGGGAAAATGACCGCAGCCGAAGATGCGCAGGTGGCACATCACGACGGACTGCTGCGATCGCTCAACGACCTCGGCGCCGACCTGCTGCTGCCGATTCACAGCGAAAGCCGAATTATTGGTATGCTAGCGATTAGCGACGAACGCCGTCCAGAAGGCTATCCACCGGTCGAACGTGCGGCCCTACTGGCGCTAGCAGGTCGCCTGGGAATTGGCCTGTCAAATACTCACCACGCCGATCAACTTCGCCTGCGCGACCGCCTGGCAACGCTCGGCGAAATGAGCGCCGGGCTAGCGCATGAAATTCGCAACCCCTTGGGCTCGATCAAGGGCGCTGCCCAACTCCTCGAAGCTGGCGAAGGAATCGACGATGAGAGCAAAGAGATGCTCGAAATTATCAACAATGAGGTCGAACACCTGAACCGTATCATGACCGGTTTTCTCGATTATGCGCGCCCCTCGAACCTGCGTCGGTCTACTGTTGAACCTGCGGACTTTCTCGCTGCTGCAAGCCGACAACTTGGCGACAACATCCTTCTTGACTGCGACGAAGGCCTGGCGCCCATCGCTATCGACCCGGATCGTATTTTACAGGTTCTTCGCAACCTCGTTCGCAATGCGCGAGAGGCAGCGCCCGACGAAAAAGTAGAGATAAAATCCAGCGACCGAGGCGACCAATTGATCGTCGAAGTTCTCGACCGCGGACCCGGTGTTTCCGCCGAATTGCGCGAGCAATTATTCACCCCCTTTGTCACCAGTAAATCAGGTGGCACCGGTTTGGGGCTTGCCATCTCGCAACGCATCGTCAAGGACCATCGCGGACGTTTAGAGATTCGCCCGCGCGAGGGCGGCGGCTGCATCGCCCGCATGGTCCTGCCTCGACTGGCAAGTAGCGCCGACGAGACGGAACCGCCGGCGAAGCCAAGCCCGTCCGAAGGAGGAGCCGCGACATGAGCAACAGCAATGAGCGTATTCTCGTCGTCGATGACGAACCGAACATGCGCAAAGTGCTCAGCACCCAGCTCAAGCGCGCCGGTTTCGAAGTTGCGAGCGCCGAGGACGGCAAAGAAGCCCAACAGGTTTTACAGCGTGGTGGCATCGACCTGCTGATGACCGATATTCGCATGCCGCGCATGGACGGTCTGGAGTTGCTGGCCTGGGCTCGCCAAGAAATGCCCGATGTTCCTGTGGTCGTCATCACAGCTCACGGCACGGTCGACACGGCCGTTCAAGCCATGAAAGATGGCGCCTTTGACTTTGTCAGTAAGCCCTTTGACGCCGGACAACTCGTGCGCACCGTGCGCAAAGCTCTGGATCAAGCCCAATCAATGCGCAGCCTAGTTCATGCCGGCGCCGACCCCGCTCGCATCAAAATTCTCGGCGAATCACCAGCGGCAAGCGAACTCCGAGACTGGATTTCGAAGGTTGCCGACCTCCCCGCGAATATCCTGCTAACCGGTGAACCGGGAACCGGTCACGAAGTGGTCGCCCAGGCCATTCACGAAGCTTCGGGGCGCCGCGACGCCCCCTTCATCAAGATCAACTGCGGCGCTATTCCTGAGGATTGGGTAGAAAGTGAACTCTTTGGCCACGAGGCCGACGCGATCGTTGGCGCCATCTCCCCCCGGCCGGGTCGTTTTGAACTGGCCGATGGCGGCACCTTATTCCTCGACGAGATCGACAAGCTGCCGAAGTCTGCTCAATCGCGCATCGTTCAAGTTTTAGACGAAAAATCGGTAACTCGCCTCGGCTCATTGCGTGCCCGCCCGCTCGACTTTCGCCTTATCGCGGGCAGCATGCGCGACCTCGAAAGCGATGCTCGCAACGGCGAATTTCGCGAAGACCTTCTCTACGCACTCAACGTCGCCAGCCATAAACTGCGACCTTTGCGAGACCGTCTCGAAGACCTGTTGACCTTCGTTCAATACTACATCGCCCGCTTCAATGCCCGCTTGGGTCGCCATGTGGCTTCGGTGTCTCCCGAGGCGATGCTCTTTGCCGACAACAGTGAGCTTACGGTGGCCCATCTTCCGGATTCGCTCGGCGATGCCAGTGATCAGCCTATTGGCGACTTTGATTCGGGCATGAAGTCCATCGTGCGCCGCGCCACGGCGCGCATCGAACGCGAGCTCATCAAACGCGCCCTCGACGAGAACAGCAGCAACATTACCCACGCCGCCAAACAGCTGAACATCAGCCGAAAAAGCCTACAAACCAAAATGCGCGACCTCGGTCTGCGCGACCAGGAAAGCTAGCGCTGTTGCATCGCGGCCTGACCTGCCCGATAAGACAGCGCCAAAGAAAAGGACCTGTGATGCTTCGAACCCTAGTGTTGAGCCTCCCCTTATTCGTACTAAGCGCCCCCGTGGTGCTTGCCGCCCCCACCTTCGTGGTGCCCTTAGAACGCACCACGAACCTTGACCCGCGCGACGGTGACGACCCTTTTGATTCGCGCG
>JAPKCE010000446.1 GCA_028823075.1 Myxococcota bacterium | reverse complement strand
CGTCCGTCGCGACCTGACACTGGCTCGAACATCTGCGAGCAGCCCTAGTAAGAACGTGCTCGTCTAGGCGTCTAGGCTGGCTTGCTCTCGTAAGCGTACCAATCGTGTCGAACACGTTCGATTTTCGCCCGCACAGCGTCTGGATCCGCACCATATTGTGCCAGGAATTCGGGGAGTTGCCTGGCGACGACCTCTTGGCCTAGCGCCAAGCCGGCTCGGTTGTCGGTATCGTAGTGAACTCCGGCAGCGCTGCGGAAGGTTGCAACCGCGTAGTCCATCCGTCGAGCTTCGGCGATCTGTTGGGGCGAGAGATCCATGACCACAGCCATATAGAGCGATGAACTCGATGCCGCCGAATGCATGGCGGGCCAACTTGGGTGATTGGGCGCCCCTTCACCGTAGGCGGTAAAATCTTCGGCTTTGCTCAGATTCATCTGAGCTACCTTTTTTTGGATATGCGGTGGTGCATCAAGCTCGCCGGTGTGCACTGCCCATGCCACTGATTCGGGGCGCGCTCGGCCTTCGTTCCATTTGCACGCAAAGGCTGAGGGTGAGACCTCAGAGACTGCCCAACCGATGGTGCGTGCCAGTAAGACGGGGCCATTGACGAAGTCGGCTTGGCTTCGCTGTGGGACGATCGACGCATCGACCTTGGCGCCCTCTTTGAGAAACTGTTCTGCCAGCGCCGTGGGCCATTTGTTGGGGAAATCAGATCTGACCGCTTCGGCTCCTTGTGTCATGCTGTAGCCTTCAAATACTTTCGGGGTGTCGAGCATATCACTCACTTGACCACCGCCCCTTCGAGCGAATTGAAGATCGATAACCTGTTCAAATTCTGACCAGAAGCCGGGATCGCCAGGGTGAGTGGGCTTGGGCAGAAAGTCAGGCTGAACGAGCACTTGAGGATCGCTTGGGACAACCGGGCTTACGGCGTTGCAGTTGCGCAGTTTGGCAGCCTGGTCCGAGGTCAGCGGAAAGGTAATTTCGGGGCCTGAATATTTAGCGAAGCGAAACGCCTTGGGTTTGTCGAGGCGCGCGCTTGAATCAAGTCGCAGCGCAATGGGTGAAACGCCGCCACCGCTCGACGGCGCAATGTGGGTGTTTCGTTCCTGCCCAAAGCCGACAGGCTTGGTCAGCCCTTGCAGCGATTCGAGTGCCGGCATGGCAGGCGCTTTGGCCGGCGTGGGCATACCCGCGGACTCTCCAGGGCGTTGCGTGGTCGTGCGCGAAAGGTTTGGCTGAACTGGCGGTGTTCCTTTGATCGTCGGCATGGGTCGTATCCTCTTGTTTGTCATCTAGCGAAGCCAGGCAGTCTGAGCGTGACCTGAGGGTTACTGTCAAGTCGATATGGTGCTTGTTGCTTAGCTGTGTGCCTCGGTACCGTCGTCAAAGTGCGTCCGTCCGCCGTCGTCCATCGGCATCAATTTTAGGCTCGGGTTGACCAAAATAATCGGCGTTACCTAAAAAAAAGAATCGCCCCGTTTCCGGGACGACCCTCCTTGCTACGCACCTTATGCCCTTAGGGGGTCGGCATAAGCACCGCATCAATAACGTGCACAACGCCATTCGTTGCACCGATGTCCGTCGCCACGATGTTGGCTGTTGAGCCGGCGACGAGTGAGACCGTCGGCGGCGTAGCGCTTGAATCAAAGGTTAGGCTTCCGACCAGTGCCGGAACTTGAGCGGTCGCGTCGGCAGGCAGCCCTGCCGCCATAACTGGAGCCGCACCGGCAACGGCATGACCAGCGAGCACACCTAAGATCGCGCCACCGTCTGCGGGCAAACCGTTCGGAAAGGCTGCAGCAAAAGCAGCGTCGGTCGGTGCAAAGACCGTGAGAGCACTCAGGGTCGACAGCGCCTCAAGGACCGGCACAGCCTGATCACCACCAGCGAGCTGGGCGGGGATCGGATCGGATGCAACAACGGCTGCAACGAGTTGGGTGAATCCACCAGCAACCGCTACCTGAGCGACGTTCAAAGGCACCAAAACAGCGTCGATGACGTGGACGATACCGTTGGTGGCTCGCACATCAGCGATCACGACGTTCGCCGTATCGTTGATCCGTACGCCGTCGGACGCATCGATCAGCAGACTCAGGTTGATGCTGGTCATGTTGCCGCCTTCGCCGAAGCTCTGGGTCGCCAGCGTCGTCACAGGACCCGAGGTCACGTCCGAAGAGGCCACGGCGCCGGACAGAGCGTGATAGGTCAGGATCTGCATGACGTTGAGTCCCGAGGTATCATCCGGGAAGGCCTCGTTGGTGGGCGCAAAGACAGTGAATGGACCCTCACCTGCCAGGGTTTCGCCAAGTCCGGCAGCAGCGACTGCTGCGCCGAGTTCCGTCAAACCGGCATAGCGAACCAGGTCGGCGATGGTCGGAGGCAACAGCACACGATCGATGACATGAATCATGCCGTTGTCGGCAGGAATATCAGCGCTTACCACAGTGGCTCCGCCAGCGACGGTATTGCCGCCATTAAGGGTGACTCCACCCTCGGTGCCTACGACCACCGACAGTTGAGCTGCGGTCATCACCACTCCAGCCGACAAATCGCTCGAAGCGACCATGCCTGCGACGGCATGATACATCAGGATGAGGCGAGCCTCGTCAGGGG
>JAPKCE010000445.1 GCA_028823075.1 Myxococcota bacterium | reverse complement strand
TAACTTGACCGGGTTTTTCGAGCAAACCGACAAGCTCAACCTCGAAAATCAAGGTGGCATTGGGTGGGATGGCGCCCGGGAAGCCCTTGGCACCGTAGGCCAAATGTGGAGGGATCGTGAGTAAACGTTTTTCGCCTAAGCCCATGCCGAGAAGCGCTTCGTCCCAGCCCTTGATTACCCTGCGCACGCCAACTGGAAAAACCAGCGGCGGACGCTGTTGCAACACCGAAGAGTCAAATACCGTACCGTCTTCAAGACGGCCGGTATAATGCACCGAGATACGCTGCCCGATAACCGGCTTCTCTTCGCCGCCCGCGCGCAGCACTTTGTATTGCAGTCCGGACGGGGTGGTGACCAGCTCGCCCTTGGCCGGCTTTGGTTGTGGCGCTACCGGGCTGTCGGCCGCTCCCAGAGCGCCAGCGCCATCGGCTGCTAACTTGGCATTCGGGGTGGTTTTAGCACTGTTCGAGCAGGCGCAGCACAACAAAGCGGTGAAAAGGTATTTTTGCATTACGACTTCTCCGAGGCGCTGAGGCGGTCTTCAAGGCCGGCAATTTGGCGCTGAGATTTGGCTTGGTCTTTGCGCAGCTTCTCGATGGCTTTACCGAGCTGTCCGTCGCTCGAACGAGCGGCTGAGCGGCTGCCGATTTTCTTGACTGCGTCGCGAGCGGCGCGCTTCACCGAGCCGAAGAGGTCGCCTTCGGCAAGGGCGTTGATCGCTGGGGTTGTGCTCGCTTCACCAAGCGCTTCAAGGGCCGACAGAACGCGCATACGCACGCGCATCTCAGGATCGTCGAGAAGGGGAAGTAGGATGTGAGCAGCGGCCTGGCGCACCCGTTCGTCGAGCAAACCGGCGATCTGTCCGTAGCTGCCCATCGCCGTACTACGACCGTTTTTCGGCGTACCGCGATCGAGCATCGGCAGCAGGGCAGCGAGGCTCTCCTCGTCCGGGAATTTGACCAGGCCAGCAGCGGCTGCGCTGCGGATAAGGTCGCGGTAGCCGTTGCGCTCTAGGGCTTTGACGAGGTCACTGCGCACCTCGGGGTTGCGGCTCGCTGCAAGCCCACCCAAGGCGGCACTTACGATGAATTCGGAGCCGCTTTTCGCAACCTGTTGACGTAGCATTTTGAACGTTGCCGTGTCGGCCTGGGCGCCGAGGGCCGGTAAAGCCATGCGAAGGGAGCGGTTGCACAAGCTTTTAATGGCGACCAACAGATCAGCGCGCCCGTCATCACCGAGTTTAGCGAGCGTTGCCGCTGCTTGCCCGCGCAGCGCAAAGAAGGCCTGTGTATCGGCGACCAACGCGAGCAGGGCACGCTCGACGTTCGGTTTATGCAGATGTTTGCCCAGCGCCGAGATCGCACGCTTCCTGGCTAAGAAGCCTTGGGCATTTTCCAGTTGATGCAGCCATTCTTTTGCCGATTTACCGGTCCAATCAATGCTGCATAGAAGACTGTAATCCGGGTCAATGACCAGCGCCGAAGGGCGTTTCTTACAGGCAAAGGCGAAGGTGGTTTGACGTTCGCTAACCGGAACGATCACGCGCTCAACCTTGCCATTGCCGAGGAGAAGGTCGACCTCAAGGTCAAAGGAGAAAGCCTCAACGTTGGTCTTCTTATCTTGGGTCTGTTCGATCTTCAGCAAGGCAACACCGAGCTTTTTATCATGCGAAAGGCTGCATTTAAGCTCGGGATGTCCTCGGCCGTAGAGCCACTGCTCAACAAACCCGTCGAGCGGCACGCCAGTAGCCTCTTCAAAGGCAATTTTTAGTTCATGAGTTTCGGCAGCTTTCCCGAAAAAGCTCTTGGTGTAATGCGCCAGTCCTTTGCGGAACAAACGCTCGCCGAGATGACGCCGCAGCATATGCACAACCATCATGGATTTAGGGTAACTGTGGGCATCGAAGAGTTCTTCGGGGTCGCCGTAGCTATGGGTCACGATGGCGCGTCGGTATTCGCCAGCGGATTCAGAAAAATACCATCCAGCGTCGCTGTCTAATCGATATTCAAACCAGTCACGGCCGCGGGTATGCTCGAAGTACATCGGGTCCAGGTAGGACGCGAAGCCTTCGTTGAGCCACAGATGTCCCCAGGATTTAGGCGTGATCAGATCACCGTACCATTGGTGAACCAGTTCGTGGCAAACAATGCTCTGAGGGTCGCTCTCGTCGGCCAGATGCGCCGGCGGCGGAATATCCTCGTGAAAGACGCTCATGGTGGTGTCTTCCATGGCGCCCCAGGTGTAATCTTGAACGATGATCTGGTCGTAGCGGGCGTAAGGGTAGGGGCAGCCGGTGAGTTCGCCGAGGAAATCGAGCATCGCCGGCGTCTCGCCAAAGGTTCCCTGCAGACGCTCGCCTTGGCCCGGAGGCGCCAGGTAGCGTAGCGGCACATGGGCGCTGTCGTCTTCGATGACATCAAACTGCCCGACCACCACGGTGATCAAATAGTTCGAATGAGGTATTTCATGGCTCCAGTGGGTGGTCGTCCAACCATTTTTGCTGCTTTCGCTGAGCATGCCGCCGTTTCCCAGGCCCATCAGATGGTCGCGCACTGTCAGCGTAATCTCGCTGGTGAGCTTGTTGGTAGGGTGGTCTAAACTTGGGAACCAATGGTGG
>JAPKCE010000444.1 GCA_028823075.1 Myxococcota bacterium | reverse complement strand
CCGTTGATTCGCAGTCGCACGAGCCGTTTTGATCTGTTTGCAAGACCGCCCAGGATTGTTTGCTGCGTTGCCAACACCGACATCGCCGCCGGCAGCACCGATAACATTAACCGGCGTCGTTGAGTTGCTGGTCGAACCGACACCGAGCTGTCCTTGGTCACCCTTACCCCAACAGGCTACCGAACCATCACGCCGCGATGCGCAACTATGCCAGGCTTGAGAGCTGTGCGAAATTGCGACAGCGTCGGTCATGCCGCGAACAGCTACAGCAGTGTTTCTGTTCGTCGTTGAGCCGTCGCCCAGTTGACCATAAGAGTTATAACCCCAACATTTTACAGCGCCGTCGCTTTGGCGTCCGCACATATGGTAATAACCACCGCCGATCTCTGCTGCGCCGGTCAGGTTTTGCACAGTGAGGTTGCCGTAGTTATAACAACTCGAACGGGCATTACCCATCTGCCCGTGGCAGCCATAACCCCAGCACCCTACCGTGCCGTTGTTACGCAGAGCACAGCTGCCATAACCATAGGCCTCGACCACTCTGATGCCCGTCATACCCGAGATTGTACGAGGCGATGCTGTACGGGAAGGGCGAGACGAAGTGTTCGTAGTTTGGTGGTACGTCCCGTATCCCCAGCACTTAACAGCGCCCGTGGTAAGTGTAGCGCAGGAATGGAAAATACCTGCGCTTACGGATTTAGCGTTACTGATACCGCCAACTTGAACCGGCGAGTTGTTGTTGTTTGTGTAGTTCCCGGCACCGTTTTGGCCGTAATAATTATAACCCCAACAAAAGAGCGTTCCGTTGGATTTGCGCGCACAGGTATGAATATGCCCGGCGGCGATCTGTGTTATGCCGGTTAGACCGCGAACTTGAACCGGGGTGACCCTTACCGAGGTACTGCCGTTTCCGAGTTGTCCATGACCACCGTAGCCCCAGCACCAAGCTGTTCCATCGGTCTTGACCGCACAGGTATGATAAAGCCCCGCTGCGATGGCTTTGACATTACTTAAGTTTCGTACCTGTACAGCCGAGGTGCGCTGGGTCGTGCTGCCGTCGCCGAGTTGGCCATAAGGGTTGTAACCGCTGCAATACACATTACCACCGCGTAAGAAGCAGGTGTGGTAATAGCCCGCAGCGATCTTCGCGGCGTTCAAGGTACAGGTGTTTGAGCAACTGTTGGTGTTGTTCTGATCACCGTCGTCGCATTCTTCGGCACCCTGACGGATCGAATCACCGCAGCGAGCAGAGACGCATTCATTTGAGCAGTTATCATCGTTGACGAGGTTGCCATCGTCGCATTCTTCAGTTCCTGCACGCACGACGCTATCGCCGCAACGAGCCACGGCACAAACGTTCGTGCAGCCATCGCTGTTGATACGGTTGCCATCATCGCAGGCCTCTCGCCCGCTGTACAAAGACCCGTCGCCGCAGACGTTGCGCTGGCAGTTCGTTGTGCAGCCGTCGGTGTCGGTAAAGTTACCGTCGTCGCATTGTTCACCTTCTTCGACTTGCGAGTTGCCGCAGACTCGAGCGCAGGCATCGGTGTTGTCGATCACCGCGTTGCCCGGACCAGCCCAGTAGCGGTTGTATAAGTCGATGATGCGACATTCGTTGTTGATGTAACGCTGAATCGCAGTTTTCGTGTTGCCAGCGCGTATTTCTGCGAGCCCGGCGCGGTATTGCGAAATGCCCTCTTGCGCCTCTTCGTCTTCATCGACGCCTTCACGGGTAACCAGCGAGTTTTCCGTATGGTAAATCGAGATGTCGAGCATGGCGTAAACCCCAACACCCAACAGGCCTCGCCAGGTGGTGGTATCGATCAAGGCGCCTTGAACTTCGCGCAGCTTCTTCAGAATTATAATCACCTCTTGATAACATTCGGTGAAGTCATGATCGTTGAGCGAGTTGCTTTGAAGCCCAGCCATGCAGCCGGCGACGGTGCCGATGCTGGTAAGCACCAAGTCGAGTTGAGCGCGGCCGGCGGCGTTGGTGTCACGGGCAAGCTTGATTTCGAGTTTTAAGCCGTAACGAACCACCGAATTAAGGGCCGCGGTAAGTTCATCACGCGGGCGCTCGTCAACCTCCTCGTCGATGGCTGCATCTAAGTCGATTTGTGCCGCCGAAATGCGGTTCTCGGCGCTGTAACGCGAGTCATACATAGCGGCCAGCTTGTCGTATGCGTCGGCGCTGGCGACGGCTTTGGGCTGCCCTGCTGCTTGGTCCGCTGCGCTATCGATAGCGGAGCTCGCCAGGTCGCGAATGGCGGTCCAGTAACCCGGCGCTCCGTCTGCCGAGGCGCGGGTGCTGATGGTGTCGCGCACAAAGACTTTGACCTCTTGGCGCATGGCAGCGGCGAGGTCGGTCTCATGGGTGCGCAGGGTTCCCGGCGCATCGTTTCGTCGAGCAGAACCCATGGCGCGAATGGCGCTGACCGAACGCCGCAATGAAGGCCCCCAGTTCATCTGACCCGCATTGAAATCCGAGTTTTCACCGGCTTCGGTGCGTGCGTCCCAATAGGCTTTAGCCGTGCTAACGTGGCCGATAGCGTCGTTTATATAATCATCAAAGTCATAGCCGTCGCCGTCGCGTGGTATTCCGACTGACCACCCACACGCCACC
>JAPKCE010000443.1 GCA_028823075.1 Myxococcota bacterium | reverse complement strand
ACCGCGCGCGTCAACGAACTCGAAGGCTTCGCCGAGGAACTGCTTGAGGCTGCCAAGTGAAATTTTCGCGCCAGGTGAGGGTTCGACCTAATCTCGACCTGACACCGCTGCTCGACGTTGTTTTTCTTCTGCTTATTTTCTTTATGGTGAGCATGCGCTTCGAGCGAATTCGGCAGGTTCCCATCGACCTGCCGAAGGTCGCCGCGGGTGAAGCACAGGGGCAGCAAGAGCAGCAGAAGGTGCAGATGCGCGCCGATGGTTCGCTGTTCATCGGTGGGAAGGTGGTACAGCGCAACGACCTAGCGACTCGACTCATCGAGGCGACCCATCTGCTTTTGAGCGCCGACGCCGAAGTTTCTCACGGCGATTTTATGGGGCTGCTTAGCGAGTTACGAAAGCTACCGATCGAGAGCGTCAGCGTCGAGGTGGATCAGCCCTCGTACATTCCATCCAAATAGGCGACGAACTTTTTCTCTACCAAGCGGCGTTTGACCTTCAGCGAGGGCGTAAGCTCGGTTCCAGCTTCGAATTCAACCGGCACAAGCGCAAACTTTTTGATGGTCGAATACTTGGGGAGACCGGCGTTAACCTTGTCGAAGATGCCTTGAATCAAAGCCACAACCGTGGCGTTTTTACAGGCGTCTTCACGATCGCTAACGCTAAAGCCGTTAGCCTCGGCGTAGGCCTTGATGTTGTCCATATCCAAGGTGACTAGAGCCGATAGGAACTTGCGCTGGTCACCGTGAACGACCGCGTGACCGATGAATTGACTGGCTGCCAGTTCACCCTCAACAGGTTGGGGTGCGACATTCTTTCCGCCGGCGGTGATGATAATATCTTTTTTGCGGTCGGTGATGCGAAGGTAACCGTCTTCATCGAGTTCGCCGATATCACCGGAGTGCAGCCAGCCGTCGATAATCGTTTCGGCGGTAGCCTCTTCCATGCGCCAGTATTCCTTCATGATGCCCGGACCGCGCATGAGGATCTCGCCATCCTCGGCAATCTTAACTTCCATGCCCGGCAGCGCCGCGCCGACGGTGCCGATACGGCCGGTTCCCGGCAGGTTACAGCAGGTCGCTGCTGTGGTTTCCGTCATGCCGTAGCCTTCGAGAATCTCGACCCCGGCGAAGCTGAAGAACCAGTTGATCTTCTTGGATAGGGGAGCGCCGCCGCTGACGAAGAAGCGCAGGCGACCGCCGAACTTTTCTTGCAAGCCGACGCCAATCTTCTTGTAGACCAGGCCTTTGGCGATGGTCCAACCCAAGCCCTGAGGCCGGCCACCGGCAATGGCGACTTCGGCCATCTTCTCACCGTGATCCAAGGCCCAATTGGCGAGCTTTCCGGCTAGGCCGTCGCCGCCGCGCGCCTTGCCCATGGTCGCCGAATAGATTTTTTCAAAGATACGCGGAACTGCCGCCATCATCGTAGGTTTGACCGCCGCCATATCGTCGAGAAGCGTATCGATTCCGGTGACCGCCAGGAGGTGCCCCGTACTAAACCAACTGGCCTTGAGAACTTGAGCAAAGACATGAGCCAGCGGCAAGAAGAGCAACTGCACATCGTCTTCGCCTAGGATGTTGGTTTGCCGAATGACGTTGCCCTCGTACACAAAGTTCTCATGGGTAAGCACGACGCCTTTCGGGCGTCCGGTGGTTCCAGAGGTGTAGATGAGGCAGCAAAGGTCGTCGGCGCCGATACTATTTTCTCGCGTCTCAAGGGCGCTTGGGTTCTGCTCTGCGTAGGTCTCTCCCTGCGCTAAGAAGCTATCGAAGCTCAGGGACCAGTCGCCATCACCTTCGCCGCTAAACAGCACCACGCGCTTGACGCTGGGGATCTCAGAGCGAACGCTTTGCAGCTTGGCAAGTTGCGTCTCGTCTTCGGCAAACACCAACGACAACTCGGAGTTGGAGATGATGTAGGCACATTCCTCGGCGGTGTTGCTTTGGTAGAGCGTGACGGTAGCCGCGCCGCTTAGCACCGAGCCGAGATCGGCGAGGAGCCATTCGGGGCGGGTGTTGGAGAGCAGGCCGATGCGCTCGCCTTTAACGAGTCCCTCGGCGAGCAGACCGTTGGCCGCTTGCATTCCGGCTTCTTCGACTTGCGCCCAGGTTAAATCCTTCCAGCCGCCATCGCTTTTGAAGCGTAAGGCAGGTCGAGAGCTAAGGCGCGCTGCGGTGCTGTGGAACAGTTGGTTAAGCGTTTGACTCATGAGGTTCTCCTTTGGGGCGACAGTAGGGGCTATTGAGCCCTGCCAAGTCTGTCAAGATACTGAGCTTTAAGTGGAAAACACCGCTGCGTGTGGTAGGCCTTAGTTATCGCAACTTGGAGCCCCTATGCCTTCTCGTTATTGGCCGCAGATCATCCTTTTTTCGGCGTTTATTTTCGCCGGTGGCTGTGCGCGTCAAGAAAGTAGCTGTCAAAACAGTGAGCAATGCGGCCCGAGGATGTCCTGTGTCGAGGCTCGATGCGTTGTGCCTTGCGCCGACGACGCTGTTTGCGGTGAGGGCGTGATCTGCGTCGCCGGCAACTGTCAGGTCGGCTGTCGTGAGCACGAACAGTGTCCGCTCGGAACCGTCTGCGAAGCTGAACAATGTATCAACGGATGTCATGCTCGAAATCGCTG
>JAPKCE010000442.1 GCA_028823075.1 Myxococcota bacterium | reverse complement strand
GGTACACCGAATATGGTTTCTGGGGGACACTGGCCGCGGCAATTACACCCATCCCCTACAAAGTTTTCACCATCTCCTCCGGGGTATTTAAGTTTCCCTTTATTCCCTTTTTACTCGCCTCGATTATCGGTCGCGCCTTCCGGTTTTTCCTTGTAGCCGCCTTGATTCGAAAATTCGGGCCTTCGATTAAAGACTGGATCGAGACCCGCTTCAATCTCGCTGTCTCGCTATTTACCGTGGCTCTGATCGCTGGCTTCGCGGCCATTAAATTACTTCGCTGATGCGCTTTCTGCCGGCCTGTCTGTTTGTTCTTGGCGCCTGTGCTCATCAGCAAGTACAGCCGCTTGTTCCCGAAGTTGGGGGTATGGAGGGCGGCGAAACGTCGCCTCCCGGCACCTGGCACCCGGTGATTGCCGGCGAAACGCTTTGGCGCGTGGCGCACCATTATGGGGTCACCGTTAATTTGTTGATTAAGACCAATGCCATTGGCGATCCGACCGAGTTGCGTGTTGGGCACCGCCTGTTCATCCCTTTATCGCCGGGGTCGGACTTTGATGAGCGCCAGGCGAAAGTCGCAGCCCGCCCCAGCGTTATTGCTCTGCCTATGGGGCCTGATTTGGCGCCTGATGGTGGCTTCGCATTCCCCTTGCCGGGTGGAAAGGTGATCAAAGGTTTTGGTCGCCGAGGTGATGAGGTGAGCGACGGGATCAACATCGCCCATGATCTCGGCGCCGAGGTGCTTGCTACGGCTCCGGGTAAGGTCGTGTTTTCCGCTGAAGATGCGGGCTGGGGCCATCTCATCATCCTTGCTCATGCGGGCCAATGGGTGAGCATTTATGGTCATAATAGCGCCAGTTTGGTCACTGAGGGGCAGCAGGTCGCTCGCGGTCAGCCCATCGCCAAAGTGGGAGCCAGCGGCCGAGTCGACAAACCGCAGTTGCATTTTGAATTACGTCGCGGCGTGTTGCCGCGCGACCCTGCTCAACTGCTCCCCCCCCGCAAGGATTTGCAGCGGCGATGAGCGCTGGGCCAGAGCTGAGTGCCCATCTCGAAAGCCGACCCTGGCTGGCGCTTTTCCTAACACCTTGTCTGACCGCCCAGGGGTGGGAAGCCGGCCAAGTCGATCGCCTAAAAGGCTTTGCTCGTTTTGCATCGACGAAGCGTCAGCTTTTGCTCGAAGAAGGCAAAATGCCAGCCGTTGCCGTCGATGAGTTGATTGAACTGATGAAGGCCTGCGACGAAGCCAGCGGCGAAACCAAGATGGCCTGTATCGAATCTGTGCTTCAGCGCGCTATTCTTCTAACGAGCAAGACGAGCCGCCTCGCCGAATCCGACAGTATGAGGCCCCGGCGTCGCAGCACTCGCCAGGAGAGCGAGACACCGCCGGCCAAAAAAAGACTCATCGACGATGACGTTCTCACCGACCCAATTACTGTTTTGCCTGGCCTTGGTGCTAAGCGCGCCGAACGCTTTTATGCCCGCGGCGTCTCTACGATCGAGGACCTTCTCAACTGGCTCCCCGCCGGATACGAAGATCGCAGCGTCGAAGTGTCCATCGATGATTTGGTTGAAGGCGAGACCGTGGCGCTGCGCGTGCAACTCGGTGCCGGTCGCATCGATGGTGGTCGATCCTTTGGCAAAGCACGCTACGTGATGCGCTGCACCGCCAGCGACGGTAAGAGCTTTTATGCTGTTTTTTTCCAGCCGAACCCGCAAATGTGGGCGCTCAATTTGGGCATCAAAGAAGGCCGACTCGTGCGTCTCTTTGGCAAAGTCGGCCACTGGCAAAACCGCCCCGCAATGGTCCATCCAAAAATCGAATACTTAGACCTGCGAAGCGAGGTCAAGGGTGGGGGGCTTCATCCGATTTACCCAGATATTCCCGGCATTAAAAACCCACAGTTAGTGAGTATTATCGAGCAGGCCTTGGATCATGTACGCGATGGGATTATCGATCCGATCAGTCAGTATTTAAGAGGGAAAACAGGTTTGCCGGGCCTTTGGGAAGCATGGCGTATTTTACATCTGCCGGCGGCCAGTGACAGTTCCAAAGTGCGCCGCCTCGCGGCCGATCGCTTTGCCTTTCAGGAGCTCTTCCTTACTCAGGTCGGGCTCCTTTTGCGGCGTCAGCAGCAGCGCGGCCTGGCTGGGCTAAAGGCCCTGAGCGGTCCGCCCTTACAACGTTTCGCCGACGAGCTTTTACCGTTTACGCTGACCGCTGGGCAGCGCCGTAGTCTCAGCGAAATTGACGTCGACTTGCGCCGTGGAGCGCCCATGAACCGCTTACTGCAAGGCGACGTGGGTAGTGGTAAAACCGCCGTGGCTGCCGTGGCTGCTTACGGTTTAGCACAAGCCGGTTTTCAAAGCGCTTTGATGGCGCCCACCGAGTTGCTGGCGCGCCCGCCAGCACGTTCGATCGACGAGCTTATGCAAGGTCGTTTGCGCCTGGGCTTACTCACAGGAGCGGTTAGCGCCAAGGAGCGCAGCGCGCTGCTCACGGCTGTCGAAAGCGGCGAGATCGACTTGCTCACGAAGGGCGACAACAACCAGGTGGACGACCGAGGCCTGTATGCGGCTAGCCAGAGCTACATACAAAAGGAGAACATCATTGGGCGCGCAAAGGGTTACCTGCCGTACA
>JAPKCE010000441.1 GCA_028823075.1 Myxococcota bacterium | reverse complement strand
CCCGTCCCGAAGGTGCCATGGTTGAACTTCAGGGCAACAGCATCGGGAACGCCCCGGTAACGCAGAAGGGCTTGAACTGCAGTCGCAGTTATAGGCTCAATGTTAGCGCAGCGGGATACAGCAGTCGCAGCGACAGCTTTGAGTTTAAACACAACCGGGTGTTGGTGAAAAACGTTCGCCTGGTTCGCCCCAAGCAGCAGAAGAAAAAAGTCGTCAGGGCTCGCCCCTCCTCGCCCGTCTCGAGCGCCCCGCCGGTCAAACTGATGATCGGTACGCCGGGTATTCGCGCTCAGGTGCGGGTCGACGGGCGCGCCGTCGGCCCAACTCCAGTGGTGGCGCGCGCCCCTCTGCTGTCGCCCGGACCTCATATTCTTGATCTATTGGTCGACGGCCGAACCTATTCTTATACGGTGGTTGTTCCCAAGGCGACCAAGGCGCAGCGTCTGATCATCCGCAAGCTCGGACAGCCGGTGGGTGGAGCGGTGAAGGCGAGTCCAAGATGAGCGTGACCGCACCTCGTTCCGGCCGTGAGATGCCTCGGTTTGCAGGGCCTACGACCTTCCTGCGTTTGCCGACCCTGGAGCAACTGAGCGACCCTGATGTGGTTCTGCTCGGGGCTCCTTTCGACGGTGCGACCACCTATCGTCCCGGCGCCCGTTTGGCGCCGCGCGCAGTGCGCCAGGCCTCTGACCAAGCTCACGCTTTTCACGCTGAACTCGAGCATGATCCTTTTGCAACCCTGAGTGTCGTCGATGGCGGCGATGTCAACATGCCACCGCATGATATTGTTGCCGCCATGGACGCTCTTCAAAGCGTTACCGCTGAGCATCTGCAGGCTGGGCGCTGCGTTTTTACTTGCGGCGGAGATCACAGCATCTCGTTGCCCATGCTGCGCGCTATGGCAGCTCAGCACGGGCCTGTGGGGCTGATTCATGTCGACGCTCATTACGATACCTACCCGGCGGCTTGGGGTAACGATTTACACCATGGTACTCCCTTTCGTCATGCGCTGCGCGAAGGTTTGATCGATCCAACTCGCTGTCTTCAGCTCGGCCTGCGCGGTTCTCTCTCCAGCGCCCAAGACCTGGATTTTTCTCGTCAGGCTGGATTCTGCGTAGTGACCCAGGCGAATTGGGATGATGGCGATGGAAAAGAGCGTTTAGCTGGCTTTATGAAGAGTTTGCGCGGCCCGATCTACATCAGCGTCGATGTCGATGGCCTCGACCCCGCTTTTGCACCGGGGACAGGGACACCGGTGCCTGGGGGTTTAAGCGTTCGAGAGCTTAAATCCGTACTGCGCCAACTGCGCGGGCAGCAGATCGTCGGCGGCGATGTCGCTGAGATCTCGCCCCCCTACGACAACGCCGGCATCACCGCGTTGATCGGCGCAGATCTGCTTCACACCTACGTCACCCTACATGCCTTAGGACGCCGCTGATGCGGCTCTTAATTATGGCTCATCTGCTCTGCATAACCGCCTGTGCAGAAGAACAGGGCTGTAAAGAGCCAGACCCGGGAGCCTTGGTGGCGCGCCTCGCCTCGCCGATAACTTTGCGCAAAGCGGTTTTGAGAACTCGCGAGGCCATTATCGGCAATCTGGTCGCCGATTCGGTCTACAACGCTTTTAATGGCAGCCCGGGCCTCGGTGAGACGGGTGCTCAGCCGCGCTGTAAACATCTGGACACCCAGCCGCATCGTTGCATCGACATTGCCATTACCAACGCCGGAGGCCTGCGTTCTGAGAGCGCCTGTGGTGAGCGTAGTGAATGGCGAGAAGGGCCGCTATTTGATAGTGATGTCACTCAGCTCCTGCCCTTTGCCAACGCCATCGTCGCCATCGGCGTTACCGGGCGTCAACTCTACGAGGCCTACGAGCAGGGTTTGAGTCTGCTCGGCCAGCCGGGGCGCTTCGCTTATGGGGGAGGCTTTCTCCACAGTTCGGGCGCACAGGTGATGATCGATTGCGGAGCTCAGCCGCGAGTCGTTGACGAGGACGGCAAGGTGCGCAGCGGCCAAGTAGGTACACGGGTAGTGATGATCTGTAGTCGCCGTCACGGTGACCAAGTGGGTCAAGCCCCTGCGTGGGAAGAGGTGCGCCGCGACGACGATGAGCAGCGCATCTACAAAGTGGGTGTTAATTCATTTTTGGCGGGCGGCGGTGATGGCTTTCGCATGTGGGTCAACGAAAGCGCTGACGGAACCTTGGTGGCTCAGACCTTGGTCGAGCCTGCCTCTCCGGGCACGGATCAAGGGTCGATGCATCAGTATTTGGGTGAGTTGAGCAACGGTGGCAACGATGAGTTCGATCCTATTGCTCGGACTCGCCTGCCCAGCGCCGAGGAGGGTGCCTGCGTTTGGCGATTAGACTCGAGCCATGCGGCCTTTGCAGCCCTGGGCCAAGACCCGCATTGTACTCCGAGCGGTAACCAGTTGGTTTGTCACTTTGATCCTTCATCCCGACTGACCTTTTTAAGGCGCAACCTCTGTTACCCATGAGGCCCGCCGGCCAGGGTTGGGCCGCCTGTTGCTAATAGCCGTCGCATTTTTCTTTACGGCCGCCGAACATCTCTTCATACAGTGCTCCGCCATGGCGCTCTAGGTACCTTGGTTACCCTGTCTCAGGACTGGGTCGTGTGATGAAAA
>JAPKCE010000440.1 GCA_028823075.1 Myxococcota bacterium | reverse complement strand
CCCTTGCTGCTGCAAGCGCAACTTCTGGATATCGAAGAGGTCCCTGGCAAAGCCAAAATATCAACCCGCATCATTACCGGTTTCGAGGGGCAGCCCGACGCCTTAAGCTGCGACGTTTTCTCGGTGGTACCGCTACCCAAAACTCGCGGGCCCAAAGGCGACCAAAAGCCTCGGCAGGAACGCGATGAGAGCGAATGGCGGAGCATAGAGACCTTTCACGCCGGTCGCTTTGAAGGAGCAAAATACTGCTGCTTAAGTGGTGACATCAACCCTTTGCACTGGTTCCCACCCTTCGCCTGGGCGGCTGGGATGAAGGCACCGATTCTGCACGGCTTTGCCGCGGGCTCGCTGATCTGCGCCAGTCTCGATCGCCATGAGAGCGAATGCGGCGGCCGGCTGAAGACATTGGACATGCGCTTTATTCGGCCCATGGTGCTGCCCGCCGCGCTCACCCTGCAACTGGCGAGCAGCGAAAGCGGCCAAGCGCTGCGCCTAATCGACGGACGCGGTAAGCCGTGTGCCGTGGGTAGTTTTAGCCTTTAAAGGCAGCAGCGGCGACACCGGGGATTTTCAACCAACTCGTCTTGAACTCGTAATCGACAAGTTTTTTCCCTAGCGCAGGCAAGTTCTTATGATCGACGAACCAGGCTGGCGTCGGTTTGATGATCCAAGGCGCACGGACAACGCTCTTTTGCGGATGATCGAGCAAGAAGGTGTTATGCACCGTGCCGCGTCCGGACTGGATATCCTCAAGAGGATGCCCTGGGAAAGCACCCCAAGTGGTGTTGCAAAGGCCGTAAACCATACCGGACCAACAATTGACGCCGATGGCTCCATAACGAAGTTCACCGATGGCTTTATCGATGGCGCCGCCCAGCATTGCTTCGGTTTTGGGATGAACGATCAAGTTACAGCTGAGCGTGCCCCACATGGTGTCATTGCAAAACGGCACCACCGCGCTGACGTATTCCGAGGCGTCGGCGGCCGCTAACTCCACCACCGCCAAAATACCGCAAAACGCTTCAGTCTTGAGAGCGTATTCGGCGGGCGTAGCGCCCAGACCTTGGATCAAAGTCCATGGCACAACCTCATCGCTGCGCTCACCGAGAACTTCGGCTTCGGGGTATTCGTCGAGGAAACATTGGTAGCGCTGCTGAGCACCAGGATAGTAGGCTCGCCGTGGCGGTTCTGCGCTCAGACACTTTCGCAAAGCATCGAGAAAGTCCGCTTTTTGCGCCCATCCATCAGCGAGGATTAGAACCTTGCCGGCGTTGCAATTAAAGCTGGCGTTTTGCACCACCATCGACGTGATTTGGCGAGCCTGAAACTGCAATTCGGCGGCGCTCCAAACTCCGGGCACCACCATGATTGGGCTGACCGCCCCAAGTTCGCTGCTGATCGGTTTATGGTTCTGACGTTCGCCCGCCGATTTACGGCGCGCCACCTCGTCGTTGTCGCCGCCCCAGACGATGGCGTCGTGAGTGCGTTCGGAGCCGGTAATGTGGATGCTGTCGATGCCCTCATGATGACAAAGGTGCTGTCCCACCTCGGCGCCGCCATAAACGACGCGAAGAAAGTTAGCGTCAACCAACGGCTTTAGAGCGCGCAAGACATGCGCACCTAAATAATCGTTAACCGGGTTCATTTTAAGCAGACAGACCTCATCTTCGAGCACCAACTTATGCAGAACATCCATGGGGCCAATCGAAGCTTGGTTTCCGGCGCCAAGGACCAACGAAACAGCGCCTTGTCCGCTTTGTCCCGTCGTCTTTTGGCGATACAAAGCACCCTGGGACGGCTGCTCTCCTGGCTCGATCCAGACCTCGGCGCTAAAGCCGGTAAGCAGCACTTTATCCTGCACGTTGGCAGGGAAAACGCGCACGACATTCTGACCGCTGTCGAGCTTGCGAACCGCGGGCAGGGGCGGCTGTCCGCCATGATCGAGTGCTTGAGCGTAGAGGCGCAGATCTCGCATCACCGTCATGATGCCGTTGACCCATTCCTCTCCCTCACCGGTGCTGCCCGTGCCATGCCCCTTGGCGGAGCAGGAGGATGCGACCCAAGCCGCTGACTCGGCGCGCAAGGTTGTCATACACCGGCGTAAAATAGCCGCTCGCTGTTTGGTCGAATAAGCAGCCCATTGGGGCGCTCCTTGGCGAAGCTCGGCGACGGCTTGGTCGCAATCGCCAAGGGGGGTCGCGGCGACCTGTAAAGGAGGTTCAGGAAATTTTGGTGATGCCATCGGCGGGTCTCCGGGCTAGAAAGGTGGCAGGAGCATGGACGCGCCATGCGCCTGCGTCCACCTCGGAGGTTATTTCATGAAATTCGTCGTTGTTTCACTAGCTTTTTCTGCCATCGCTTGCGGGCCGCCTCCTCCCAGCGGAAACGGGAGTCGCAACAGCGGCGGCGCTCGTGACGCGGGGACGCTCCCAGACAGCGGGCAGGGCAACGACGCCGGACAGATACCAACTCAGGACGCCGGCGCCGTGCTTCCCGAAGGCGAATTGATCAACCCAGATTGCGTCGATGGTCAGTACCGGGAAACGCTGCCGACCGTCGAAGCGAGCATCGACGAGGCGACCGCAAGCTACTCGGCAAACAACTGGCGCGGCTACGTTGAGCAGGTGCTCATGCAGCGCTACCC
>JAPKCE010000439.1 GCA_028823075.1 Myxococcota bacterium | reverse complement strand
ACGGTCAGGTCGACGATGGCGAGAACAACCCGCGCATCGCCGATGTTAATGAGGGCAGTCCTCAGGTTCAGATCTGCGCCACCAGGCACCTTACCCCTATTGAACTCTGGGACTCACCGCGTCTCCATGTGCGCATGGCCTTGCCCGAAGCAGTCTACGCGTCCCGCCGCGAACTGAGCACCGGCGCCGGAATTGCCGCGGGCTTAGCCTTTGCTGATGTCGCGGATGATAAGGATGTACACGCCTTCCTAATCAGTCGCTCACCAAACGATCAGGTGGCTCACAGCGCCGGAGGGCGTCGCTCCTTCACGCAGGCGCAGCAGGACGTGCTGTCCATTACCGGTGCTGGCTTTACGGTGGCGCCGGGTAGCCCCCGCGTTTTCACCACCGCCGATGATTACGAAGCGGCGGTTGTAGCACTTAGTATAGCGGCCCCTGGCTTGTCTGCGCTGCAGGTTCGCAATCAGATCGCGGCAGCTCTTTCGCCCGGCCTCAGCGGCTTACCCCAGCCCGGCGGCGAAGCACAATCTGGGAATTACAAGATGGTCATGTCGGAGATTTTCCGCTCAAACGCTCAGGTGATTACGCTGTTTGCCATCGCCCCGGCCACTGACGACCGCGAACTCGAGGGTCAGCGTGGAATCGCCTCCGACGACCTCGCCGGCGGTTCGAACCTAGCGGGTGATAACGCCGAGATTGCTCGCCATTGCGGCAGCTCACCCATCTCGCGCTCAAGCTCCGTCGACTTCCTCTGGATCGTCGATAATTCGGGATCGATGCGCGCAGAGCAAGACGCGGTTATCGCCGCTGCCCGCTCTATGGTTGCCGAGCTCGATCGCGCGAATCTCGACTGGCGCCTGGCGGTCACCACGACCGACGGATCCGGCACCATAATCGGCGGAGGCTTTACCGACAACGGTGAAGAGTTCATTCAGAGGGTCAACGTCGGAACGACCGGTTCAGCCAACGAAGTCGGTCTTCTTTCTGGTCGCGCTGCCATCGCAAACCTACTGCCGCGCGGCATCGATGACGCTTCGAAGTTACGCTTCGAAACCCCTCTAGTGATCGTTATTCTCAGTGATGAAGAGGACGCCGACATTAAGCGAGCGGGCTGCCGTAATAATCGCGCCTGCGCCGAGCAGAACATGGTGGAACATATCGAGTTTTATCGCGGCGAGACCGACGCTTACCGGGCGCCCGTAGGCTTCAATCTTCCCGGACCCATCTTTTCGATCATCAACCTACCAAACTTTGGTTGCCAAGGCGACGAAGCGCATTCCTACGACCTGCTGGCCATCGAAACCGGCGGGCGATCCGAATCCATCTGCGGGCGTAACGGTAACGTCGATTACACCGAGTTAATGGCCGATATCGCTCAAACGGCAGCGGGCATCGCCTCGGATTATCCCATCCAGGAACGGCCCATCGCAACGACCTTCAAGGCAGGAATTCAGCACGAAGAAGACCCTGTTCGCCTGCTCACTCGTTCCAGGCGCAACGGCTTTGATTACGATGTCACGCAAAACCGGCTCATCATCTACGGCAACCAAGAAACCGTTGATGGCGATCAACTGTGGGCGAGTTTTCGCTACTGGTTACCGCCGCGCTGTATGATCGATGGATGCCCCGGCGGCCAAGAATGTAATAAAGAAGAAGATCGCTGCGAATAGCGGGCGGCGGATCACTCCGCCTGTAGGAATTTGTAGCCTGCTGAATTAACCAAGCGCTTGCGCCTGTGTCTTGACTGCTCGGCCCAAAGCATTAACAGGCCCACTGTAGTTTTGGAGCCCGTTTATGCTGGCCGTCGAAGAGATTAAAAAGTCCTATAAAGACCGGCAGGCTTTGGCGGGTGTTAGCCTCGGCGCGGCGGCTGGCGAATGCGTGGCGATTCTAGGCCCAAACGGAGCCGGTAAGTCGACGCTTTTTGCGATCCTTGCTGGGCTTCGAGACGCGGATTCCGGGCGCATTTTGTACAAGGAAAAAGAGGTCTCTGCCGATGACCCAGCTTTGCGTTTGGCGCTTGGCGTGGTGTTTCAAAGTCCTTCGCTCGATGGTCTTTTGAGTGCTCAGGAGAATCTGGTTCTCGGCGCTGGGCTGTTTGGCATGAGCAAGGCTCAAGCCAAGCCGCGCGCCGAGGAATTGCTGAAACTGATGGAACTGAGCGAACGAGCAAAGGACCGAGTCGATACCTATAGCGGGGGTATGAAGAGGCGCTTAGAACTAGCTCGCGCCTTAATGCACGGGCCCAAAGTATTGCTGCTCGATGAGCCGACCAGCGGTTTGGACGAAGGCGGTTATCGCCAGGTTTGGAAGCATCTTGATGACCTTCGCCAGCGCGAAGGACTGACTATTTTATTGGTGACTCACCGCAGCGATGAAGCCGAGCGATGCGATCGCGCCTTGGTGCTCGATGAGGGAAAACTCATCGCTGAAGGCACGCCCGCCGAACTTCGTGCCCAGCTCGAAGGCGACTTGCTCGAACTTGAAGGACCTGAACTGGCTTCCTTTGCTGCTCAGATCGAAAGCATCGCCGGTGTCAAAACTGAGCCCACCGAAAACGGTCTGCGGCTGCGCCTAGCCAACGGACATTCGATGTTGCCCAAGCTGATCGATGCCTTACCCGATGGCATGGTTAAATCGGTTCATCTGCG
>JAPKCE010000438.1 GCA_028823075.1 Myxococcota bacterium | reverse complement strand
GGTGCCACGATTCGTTGGCAGAGCGACGCCGAATTAGCAGCGGGTGAGAGCCGTACCTTCACCTTGCGCGTACGCCTTTCAAGCGGTCTAGCTTCGGGGACTCGCATCGCCGTCAACGCTGGGTTCATCGGTGATACCTTACAGGTTTTCCAGGCAGAGCCGGTGGTGTTAATTATCGATGCCTTACCGGTTCTTACCCTTACCAAAGCGGTGGCACCCTCCGACGACGGTCAGTACAACCCGGGTGAATTGCTGCGCTATACCCTTACCCTTACCAACACTTCCACGGTTTTGGCCGAGCAGTTGTTGGTGCGAGACGCCTTGCCCGAAGGGCTGGTTCAAGGGGTCGCCAGTCAGGGCGGACAAGTCGTTGATGGCGTAGCACTTTGGAACGCTCAGAGCACCCCGGCCTTGCAAGGTTTGGGTGCCGGAGAATCGCTTCAACTCGAACTGACGGCGCGCATTACCGCGCCGATGGAAGATCGCCGTGAACTGCTCAACCAGGCGCGCTTAAGCGCTGCCGGTGCCGAGGCCATCGACAGCGACGATCCGGCAACCCCGGGCATCGTGGGCGACCCCACCAGCATCACCGTGCGCTCGCAAACCAATCTCGTGGTCGAAAAAAGCCAGACGGCTTTAGGCGAGCGGCCTTACGAGCCCGGTACCCAAGTTACTTATCGCCTGCGCGTCGCCGCCGGCGGCACGCAGCGCGCCCGCGGCTTGGTGCTCGCGGACACGCTCCCCGAAGGCATTAGTTACGTCAGCTCTTCGCCAACTGCCTTGGTTAACGGGAGCAACATTAGCTGGAGCGCAACCCAAGCGCCGGGTCTGGGCAATTTGGCGCCGAGCACCGAGGTCATCCTCAACATGGTTGTGCAGATCGACGACCGCGCTCTTGCCGGTACCATCATTTCAAACCAGGCTCGCGTCCGTGGTGACACTCATAACGGCGACCTGTTGAGCAACGACCCGGACACCGTCGCGGTAGACGATGAGACGAGTTTCTTGGTCGGTGGTGCTCCCAATTTATCGGTGATTAAGACGGTTGAAGAATCGCTTGCCGATAACTTTTGGCGCATCGGTGAGCAGGTGCGTTATCGCATCGTCATTCGCAACAACGGCAGCGTTGATGTCGCCAATTTGAGCATTTTGGACCTTATCGATCCTAACCTCAGCGAGGTCGTGGTCGACGGCGATTGGGGCAGCTTCGCCGATGGGCGTATCAGCGGTGCTGTGGCTCGTTTGAACCATGGCAGCGATATAACGCTTAGTTTTACAGCGCGCTTGTCAGCAGCTCCCAACGGCACCTTGGTGGTGAATCAGGCCAGCGTCTCTGTGGCGGGCAGCAACGCCAACGTGCTCAGCGACGACCCTTCATCGCCCGGTGACGCCGACCCGACCGTACTGACGTTGAGCGCCGAAGAGGGTCTAAGCCTACTTAAAGCGGTGGAAGATCTTAATGGCGGTAGCGTCCTGCCGGGCGACAGGCTGCGCTACAGCATCACCTTGACCAACACCGGTGAGACGCCAAGCGGCGCGGTCTCGTTTAGCGATACCTTTGATCAGCGTTTGCAGATTATCGGCGTTGAGGCCGGCTTGCAGAATAGCATCGTTGAACAAAGGGTCACCTGGAGTGTCGGCGGCTTGGATTCGGGTGAAAGCGTTAGCGCCCATGTCATCGCCCAGGTGGTCGACGGGCTTGTCCAGGGCAGCACCATCGACAACCAAGCTGAGATGAGTTTTGAAGGCGAAACGCTGTTTAGCGATGATGGTGAAGTCGGCAACGATGATCCGACTCCGACGCGTGTGGTCATCGGTGAAATACCCGTACCGCAACCGGTCATGAGCAAGAGCGTCGAACCCAGTGCTGTGGCGCGCGGCGAAACAGCGACGTGGACGATCACCCTGCGCAACGAGGGCAGCGGTGCGCTCGACAATGCCCAGTGGACAGACGTTCTTCCCGAAGGCCTAGAGATCATCGACGTCCAAGGCGCTACGGCTCTGGGCAACACCTTGAGCGCCAGTCTTGACCTCGATCCTGATGAGGAAACTGAGATTGTTGTGAGCACCCGCGTGCTGCCGAGCGCAGGTGAGCTGATCAGTAACCAGGCGAGCCTAGTTTTCGAAGGCGAAGAGCTGCTAAGCGATGACCCGGACACAGCGCAACAAGGTGACTCCACCGAACTGCGCATCATGCCCGCTACCCTCGACCCGCTACTTGAGAAAACCGTTACGGATCTCAACGGTGAGCCGCTCGAGCCCGGCGATGAAGTGGAATACCTGATCATCTTGCGCAACCGCGGCAGCGAAGCCTTGCCTTCGTTCGTGCTCAGTGACGAACTCGACGAGAACTTACGCTTCGTCGAGGGTTCCTTGGTCATTCAGGATGTTGTGGTCCCGGGAGCCAATATGTTGGCTCAAGGCCTAGCGCTCGACGCCGGTTTACAACCGGGAGAGAGTATTAGCCTGCGCTTTAGAGCTCAAGTCGTTGACGAGGCCGAGCAGGGTCAGTTGATCACTAACCAGGCACAACTTATTGACGGCCAAAGCCAGCGCTGGCTCAGCGATGACCCGAACTTACCTGGTGGTCCCCAGCCTACCTTGCTGCAAGTTGGCAGTTCGGGCGCCATAGCTGCCTATAAAACCGTTAGTCCG
>JAPKCE010000437.1 GCA_028823075.1 Myxococcota bacterium | reverse complement strand
GACATGAGCAACCTGCCTGAAGGCGTGAAGCAAATCGGTAGCATGACCGGTGTTGCAGCCAAGAGCGTGGGCTCCTTTGCTTTGGTATACTCGGAAGATGGTAAGCAGCTGTTGAGCGACGCGCTCATCGCACGCAAGTTCAACATGGCCATTTTCACCACGGTGACTTTTGACTCGCAGCAAGAAGGCGGCCTCGTGCCCAGCGGCTCGGTCGAAGTTCAGGCGCATATTACGGGTCGCTTCCTGTCCAACTAATAGGATAGCTAGCGTTTCAGTGTGCTAACCGAGCGTCCGCTCTTTACCGCGGGCGCTTTGGTATTTTTGGGCGATGTCTCGAGGTGGATATGATCGATTTGCGGGTGCAACGGCTTGCGACTGGTGGTGACGGTATCGGCTTTCATCCCGATGACGGCCGGGCGGTTTTTGTTCGTGGTGGGCTTCCGGGTGACCTTTGGCGCGGTTCGGCGAAAGCGATCGGTTCGCGGGCTCTTATGCTCGTTGATGGCGAACGCCTCGAAGATGGGCCTTTGCGCATAGCGCCTCGCTGTGCTTCTCGCCCGCAATGCGGAGGCTGTAATTGGCACGAACTGCCGGCTGCAGCGGCGCTTGATGCCAAGCGCCAGTTTCTTATCGACAGCTTGCGCCGGGTCGCTGGTTATGAAGGTGAACTGGCCTGTGAGCTCATGGAGCCGAGCGGCGCGGCAGTAGGCGGCCGCCACCGAGTAGGGCTCAAAGTGGCCAAAGAGGGGCTGGCTTATATGGCCCCCGGGAGCAACAAACTCGTCCCTTTTAGAAAATGCTCTGCCTTGGCACCCGAACTTGAAACGGTCATGCTTGGCGTCGCCGAAGCGTTGCCATTATTGCCTCCCGGACTGGTTTCTTTATCAGCGAGCCTTAGCGCCGACGGAAAGAGCAGTGCTGCCCGTCTCACATTGATCGATGGTCTCACCGTTCCGGCTGAGCGCTACCTGTGCCAAGCGGTACTCCGTGAAACAGCGCTAGACGGGGTGTGGATGAGCAGCGACCGCGGCGCTGTCGAGCATGGCGTGGTTCATGTTAAAGGGCTGATCGGTACCGGGTACAACAAAAGATATCGAGTTCGCGGTGGAACGTTTCATCAGGCCTCGCCGCTGATTAATGCCTCTTTGTTGAAGGAGGTCGTTAAAGCCTGCGAGGTCGAACGCAAGCAACGCATGGTCGATATGCACGGCGGCGCAGGGAACTTCGGGCTTGTCCTTGCAGCTAAAGGTGCCGACGTTACTATCGCCGAAATAGATCCGTGGGTGGTCGAAGATTTAGAGCTTAACGTGGCTGCCTTTAAAGGGCGCGGGCAGGTTTATACAGCGGCGATGAACGCGGCTGAGGCGCTGCAGCGCTGCGCCCGGCGCGGTCCGGTGTCGGCGGTTGTTTTCGACGCGCCGCGTACGGGTGACCCAATTGGCGCTGCGCGTATTGCGCAAGTGCTCCCCCGGCGCGTGATCGCCCTGGGATGCGACCCGGCGAGCTTTGCGCGTGACCTAAAAATTATGGGCTTAGGGTCGAGCTACAGCCTGACCTCGCTGAGAATTTGGGATGCCTTTCCCGATACCCACCACAGTGAGAGCATGGCGGTTTTGGAGCGTAAGGACTAATGGGAATTGTTCGCCGCATGGACGAAGCGCTGGCTAACCGCATCGCCGCGGGAGAGGTGGTTGAGCGCCCTGCAAATGTCCTCAAAGAACTCGTCGAAAACAGCCTCGATGCCGGAGCCAAGTCGATAAACGTGTCGATGCGCGGCGCCGGAGTCGAAGAGTTAGTCGTCGAAGACGATGGCGGCGGAATGGACCCCGAAGATGCGCTCGCCTGTTTTCAACGCCACGCGACCAGTAAGCTCACCCAGGACAGTGACCTGTTCCGCATCGCCACGATGGGCTTTCGCGGTGAGGCTTTGGCGTCAATCTCGTCGGTGGCAAAAGTAGTTTTGCAGACCGGTCAGGGCGCAGGGATAGGGCATGAAGTTGTGATGGTTCCCGGCCAGCCGGTTCAACAGCGCTCGATCTCTCGAACTCAAGGTACGCGCATCAGTGTCTCGGATCTGTTCTTTAACACGCCGGCACGGCGTCAGTTTCTAAAAACGGACCGAGGAGAAGCCGCCGCGGCAAAGAGTTGGTTGACCCGTTTGGCGATGGCCAACCCGGATGTGGCTTTCTCTTTACGCGACGAAAAATCCGAACGCCTGCGGGTGGCCGCCGTCGGCCCGACTTACAGCGAAAAAGATCGCCTGGCCGAGCTCATGGGTAAAGGTATATCGGGCGGCTTGTACCTGTTCGAGGGGGAGCGCGAGGGCTACAGCCTGCGCGCCTTCGCAGCTCGTCCAGACTTATCGCGTCGCGACCGCCGCGGCCTGATGATCTTTATTAACAATCGCTTTGTCGATGATCGGCGCTTGCAACAAGCGGTGGTCGAAGGCTTCCGTTCGGTGCTCGAAGTGGGCCGACACCCCGTAGCGGTGGTTTTTTTGAAGGTCCCGCCGGGCCTGGTTGACGTGAATGTCCATCCCCAGAAAACAGAAGTTCGCTTGGCGCAACCGAGACTGGCATTTAGTGTCATTCGAGGCACCATCGCCGATGGCCTGATCGACGCACCGTGGCTCGAAATTAACCTTCCGGAAGGTTAATTTCGAG
>JAPKCE010000436.1 GCA_028823075.1 Myxococcota bacterium | reverse complement strand
GCGAGTTGGAAGTTCGCATTGATGGCGAGGTGTTGACAGCGGATGAGCGCATCGCCCTGCGCTTTGATGGGGACCTTTCATCGAAAGCTCAGTTCTCGGTGCTCAATGCTTTTAATGGCAACATTGCTAATTATCGAGGCGAACTCGAGATCGTCTTTGATGCCGGGGGGCAACTCGCCGCCGTAGCCTTGGTTCGAGCCGAGGAGATGGTCGCCGGAACCGTGCCCTCCGAAAGCTATGCCAGTGCGCCGATCGAAGCGCTCAAAAGTCAGGCCATCGCGGCGCGAACGGAGCTCTTTAGCAAGTTGGGGCATCGCCACGGCATGGACCCGTATTTACTCTGCGGCAAACAGGACTGCCAGGTTTATCACGGTCGTGACTCTCGCCACCCGCGCAGTGACCGGGCCACAAAAGCCACCCGCGGCGCCGTGCTTTTTGACGGGACGCGTCGCGACAAAGGCGGCGCACACCCCTTGGCCCATGCTCAATATTCAGCCATCTGTGGCGGTCATACAGAAGACAACGATTCGGTCTGGAATCAGCCTCCTTCGGCGTCTTTGCGGGGCCATCCCGATGGCATATTAACAGCACCCCCGCGAGGCAACGAAGCGGCTTTGCGGCGCTGGATCGAAGATTCCGATGCCAAACCGTGGTGCCGCATCAGCAGCTTAACAAAACCCAAGGCATTCGCCTGGAAGCGAGAGCTTAACTCCAAAGCGCTGCGCAAACTTGAAAAGCGGCTCGGGCTGGGCTCCTTGTTGCAGATCTCAGTCCCTCAACGCGGCGTCTCTGGACGAGCTCGCAGCCTTTTGCTCAAGGGGAGCAAAAAACAGGTCATTATCGAACCCGAACTAGCCATTCGCCGCTTGCTCGGTGGTTTACCCAGTGCCCTTTTCAGTCTGCGGCCGAGGCGCGGAAAAGGTTCTATTATCGAAGCTTTAAACTTTAGTGGTCGCGGTTGGGGGCACGGTGTAGGAATGTGTCAAATGGGCGCCATCGGTATGGCCGAAGCCGGATACAAAGCAGACGCCATCTTGAAACATTATTACCCCGGTGGTGAAGTGCGGCGCGT
Source organism: Myxococcota bacterium (assembly GCA_028823075.1). Lineage (GTDB taxonomy): Bacteria > Myxococcota > UBA4151 > UBA4151 > UBA4151 > CACGMS01. The sequence goes on along the minus strand of JAPKCE010000436.1, from coordinate 1,593 downwards.
CTACTAAGTCTAGGAACCTGTTATGCTCGACCGTCCCATCCTTCGCTTACTTTCTGTTTCCCTTGGCTTGTTCCTCGTCAGCTCCTGCGGCGAGCAGGTTGTCGTGCGCGAAACCCAGGGGAATTGCGGTAACTCCCTGATCGAAACTGGCGAGACCTGCGACGATGGGAACGACGCCAACGACGACGTCTGCACCAACGGTTGCGAACTTGCCATCTGCGGCGACGCGGTGACGCGCAAAGACCTTGAGGCGGGGGAACTCGGTTTTGAAAGCTGTGATGACGGAAACGAAGCCGATGACGACGCCTGCAGTTCACAATGCCAAGTTGCGCGCTGTGGCGATGCTTTGTTGCGCGCCGACCTAAGTGAAGGCGACGAATTGTTTGAGAATTGCGACGATGGGAACAGCGATGATTTCGACGCCTGTCTCAACGATTGTCGGGTGGCGCGCTGCGGCGATGGCCGAACACGATCCGACCGACTCGACGATGAGCGGGGGTTTGAGGCCTGCGATGACGGAAACGATGATGATAGCGACACCTGCTTGAACAATTGTCAAACACCGGTCTGCGGTGATGGGGTGGTCAGCGTTGGGGAGGGTTGCGACGATGGCAACGATGACCCCAGCGACTCTTGTGTGGATTGCGTGCCGGCTTCCTGCGGCGACGGGCAATTGCAAGACGGCGAACTCTGCGATGACGGCAACAGCGACGATGGCGACGATTGTTTGAGCAATTGCGCCCCGGCTCGTTGCGGCGATGGGGTTGTTCGTAGCGAGGGCGAAAGCTGCGACGATGGCAACGCCAACAACCGAGACGCCTGTACCAACACCTGTGCTCTAGCACGCTGCGGTGACGCTTTGTTACGCGCTGACTTGGAGCCACAACAGGCCGGTTATGAAGAATGTGATGATGGCAATGAAGTCCAGGGCGACGGATGTTCAAACAACTGCGGCTTGGAGCGCTGCGGCAACGGGCGAGTTGATGCTGGTGAGGCCTGTGACGACGGCAACCAGATCGACTCCGACACCTGCACCTCGGGTTGTTTGGTGGCGCGTTGCGGCGATGGAATTTTGCATCGCGGGGTCGAGGGTTGTGACGACGCTAACGATGACGATAACGATTCGTGTACCTCTTCTTGTGCCTTAGCACGCTGCGGCGATGGGCTGCTCTGGCAAGGGCGAGAGCTCTGCGATGACGGCAACCAAGTCGATGATGACGACTGTACCAACGCCTGCCTGACGCGGCGCTGCGGTGATGGTATCGTTAACGGCGGCGAGGTCTGTGACGACGGTAACCGAGTCGATAGCGACGCCTGTACAAACGCTTGCGGAGGCGCGCGCTGCGGCGATTCCATCGTCTGGCTCGGTGTTGAAGACTGTGATGATGGAAACCAAGTCGACGGCGACGCCTGTAGTCTGCGCTGCGCCACGGCGCGCTGCGGCGACGGCATCTTGCGCGTCGACTTGCAAGAGGGTGAACAGGGCTTTGAGGCCTGCGACGATGGCGATTTGGACAACCGAGACGCCTGCACCAACGCCTGCGCCTTGGCGCGCTGCGGCGACGCCATATTGCACATCGGCGTCGAGCAATG
>JAPKCE010000435.1 GCA_028823075.1 Myxococcota bacterium | reverse complement strand
GTTTCGCTGTGCGCTTGCTCGACCTTCCAGGGCATGGGCTATCCGAAGGACCTCGCGGGCATATCTCAAGCATGGAGCATTATCAGGAGGTGATGCATCTCTGGCTTACCGACCAACCTCGACCTTTGCGCCTCCTCGGGCATTCCAACGGAGGTGCTGTGTTGATGGAGGCGATGCGCAGCGGTCTGATCGGTCCCGGCGATAAAGTCGTCTTATTGGCGCCCTTGCTGCGCTGGGGTTGGTGGCGCAGCACAGGCGCGCTCCAGGCGATTTTTGGTTGGGCTTTAGGATCGCTTCCGAGACGCTTTCGCGACACCACCAGCGACGCCAGCTTTGCCGCGTCTCGCCGCGCTGACCCTTTGCAGATCGGGCGCATACCGCTGAGCTGGACTCGGGCGATTCGCCGCTGGGCCAATATTTTTGAGGCGCAGATGAATTTACCGCATGCGCCGATTATTTTGCAGGGGCGCGCCGATAAGATCGTCGATTGGCGAGCTAATCATCTGCGCATCGGGCGCGTTTTTCCCAAAGCGCGTTTTCATTTCTATAAAGGCGCTCGTCATCACCTTCAGGGCGAGGCGTCATCGATTCGCAAGAAGGTGATGGCCATGGTACTCGAAACCTTCGAAGGAGATCTCTAATGCGGCTCGTTATTTTATCGTTGTTTGTGGTGGCCTGCTCCGGGCGTAATGCACCGAGTACGGATGCGGGAGCTTCGGCCGCCGACGCCGGGGTTTTGCTCGACGCTTCGTCGCCGAGCGACGGGGGGAGCGTGGCCGACGCGGGGACTTGTGTTTCCGCCGAGAGTCCTTGCGCCGAAGGTAAAAGCGGCAGCGCTGAAACCCCCTGTATGCCCTGGGATGAAGCCTGCGATCACGTTCACGTTTGTGGTTCTAACGAGGTGCTTTGGTGCCGGCAGACCGAGGCGTGTATGGCGCTGCCGTCTTGCCAACAGGGTACCCACCAGACCGAAACCCCATGCGGACCAGCCGAACCGGATTGCAGAATTGAATCTATGTGCGGACAGACAATTTTCTGCCGCCAAAATGATGATTGTGAAGCTGTACCTAGTTGTCCCGAGACCCACCTGCAGAGTAGCGTTCCTTGCGGCATTGGTGAGCCCGACTGCCGCAGTTCTTACGTTTGCGGGCAGGCCGCCTGGTGCCGTCTCGATCTCGATTGCGACGGCTTGCCGGCATGTGGGCAAGGGCAAGCGACGGATTATCCTTGCGCCGCCGACGAAATTCACTGCGAGCGCGCTAGTGTTTGCGGCGCGAGCGTTTTTTGTCGTTATTAAACGCTAATGTTTTGCCAGGTGCCGCGTTGCCAAATGCGCACATAAATTAGTGCCTGAAGCAGTCGGTATGAGGCATTGGCGATCCAGATTTCGAGCAGTCCAAAACCGCCGAATATGACCAGGCAATAGGCGACGGGTAAAAACAGTCCCCATTGCAGGCCGACGCTGACGCTTATTGTAAGCCGGCTGGCTCCAGCACCGAGTAGGGCGTTCATCAACACCAGGCCAACGCCGTCCAAAGCGATCACCGCGGCGAAGATCTGTAGCGGCAGTACAGCGAGTTCGAGGGTTTCTGGGTTGTGCAGAAAAATACCGATGATCGGGCGCGCCAACAGCATACCGATGAGCCCGAGGGAGCCCAGAAGCAGCATGGTCAATTTTGAGACATCCCAGCCCCAAGCCTTGGCATCGTCTGGATCGCCGCGCCCGAGCGCCTGACCGACCAAGGTGGCGGCGGCTAGCCCCATGCCGACACCGGGCAAGATGGCGACCAACATAATGTTCACCAGCACGCTAGCTGCCGCGGTGGCGCGGGTCCCAGCGAGTCCGATGATCCAAAACATGGCGATTAAGCCAAGGGCAAATAGAACCTGTTGAGCGCTTGCCACCAAGGAAAGTTGGCTTAGTGATTTCATCTCAGAGCGGTTCGGTAGCCGTCGTAAAAACCCCATACTCCGACCACTGCGCAGGCCTTCGACAAGGTAGAGTCCAGCGCCGATAGCCGTGGCGATGGCGCTGCCGATGCCCGCTCCAAGGACGCCGAGTTCCGGTGCCCCGAACATGCCAAAGATGAGCAGAAAATTGAGCAGCACATTGACCAGGTTGGTGATCACCAAGGTGCGCATGTAAACGCCGGGCCGATCGATGCCATTAAAGAAACCGCGAAAAGCAAAGGCGACGCCGCCTAAGGCCAGCGTTGAAATGCGCGCCTGCAGGTAGGGGGTGCCGAGTTCAAAGACCTGAGGATCACCGATCAGAAGCGGAAAGATAAACGGCGTAGCGAGGATCAGGATTAAGGTCAGCGGTAGGCCGAAACCTAAGGCCAGCAGCAGCGCACCGTTGAGCGGGATGGCGGCTTCATTTGGTCGGCCCTCGCCGACCCGTCGCGAGGCGATGGCCTGCACCGCCGCGGATAGGCCCATCATGGTGGCGATGGCCATGAAGAAAACAAAGCCGCCGATACCGGTCGCTGCAAGGGCATGATCGCCGAGCCGGCCGACCATGGCGGTGTCCACCAAGTTGAGAAGGTTCTGCGACAGCATGCCGCCTATGATAGGCAGAGCTAAGGCCAGGATTCTGCCTCGACGTTGCTGCGGGTTGTCTTGAGCGTTTATCACCCGCCGGCTTTGGCCTTTGGTCGATGCGGGGTC
>JAPKCE010000434.1 GCA_028823075.1 Myxococcota bacterium | reverse complement strand
GTTGGCTGCCGATGTGCTCGGCTTCGCCCAGCATTTCGGAAAGCGCCCTGCATTGGCCAGCGTTGGTGCCACCGGTGAGGTGTCGTATTTGGGAGAATCTTGGGCGCCTTTACCGGATGGCCGAGGCGTCTTGCTGCTGTATCAACCGGGTCAAGGGCATATCGATAGTTTGGCTTATAATCTAACGAGTAAACCTTGGGTGCCAGAGCAGCTTGCGCTTTGGCATGGCGCCGCCGTGGCGCCAACTCAAGCCTCCGCGGTTACAGGCAAACGGCAGGTGATCCGTCGGGACCGCGACGTGTCGGGTCAACTGTTGCCCGAATTTAATGGGGCGAAAGATTACGATTCTTGCTTTTGGTACAGCGGTCTCGGTGACGACCCCCTGCATCGCTGCATGATGGCCGGGCAATCTCAGTTTAACCCGGCCGTTCATTCTGGTTTTGCCGAGGTACTGGCGACCTCGTCGCCCGACAATAATTACAAGGCTTTGGTGAAGCGCTTTGACGAGGCAAAACGCGAGGTTTTGGTGAGTATCTATCATTTTACGAACGACGATATCGCCAATGCGCTGATGCGCGCCTCCAAGCGCGGGGTGGAGGTCAAAGTCTATGCCGAAGGGGGGCCGGTAGGTGGTTTGAGCGAGAACTCCCTACGCCTTTTTCGTAACCTGCAACGTGCCGGAGTCGAGGTGATGGTGCTGCGCAGTGACAAAGCCAAGGGGATTCTGAAGCGCTTTCGTTACGATCACAGCAAGTACTCTATTATCGACAGGGAATGGCTAATCGCCGGGAGTGAAAATTACGGATATACGGGTCATCCAACCGATAACAATCACGGCAACCGCGGGTGGGAAATTCAGATTAAACACCCCGGTTTGGTTGCCGACCTTCTCGCCGTTTGGCGCTTTGATACGGCGTCGAGCAACGCCGATGTTAGCGTAGGCGATGAGCGTCTTCGAGTGGCCGTTTCCGATGGTAAAGCCGCTGTAGCCGGCCTTAAAAGTCGCAGCCATGGTTCGAAGCCAATGGCTAATTATTTGCAACCTGCCGTCCCCGCCCACGTCAAAGGCGAGATGGAGTTGCAGTTGGTGCTCAGTCCAGACAACAGTTTAGCCGAAAGTGGCTCTGTAATTGGCATGATTAAAGGTGCCAAGTCCGAGGTGCTGATCTTGCAAAACTCGATGCCCACGCGCTGGGGTCGAGGGGGCAAAAAGGTTGAGTCGCCTTTGGTGGCTGCGGTGTTGGCTGCGGCAAGGCGTGGCGTGACCACGCGCGTGTTGCTCGACGGTGTGTTTTACCAACTCGACCCGGCGAAGCCGGATGGTAACGATGATACTGTGCGTTACCTTAACGCTCTGGCCGCAAAAGAGGGGCTCGACCTCCAGGCGCGCATCATCGATTTGGAAACCATTGGCCTGGCTAAGATCCACGCCAAAGGGGTCATCGTTGACGCGGTTTGGACCTTTGTGGGCTCGCAAAACTGGAGCGAGAACTCTTTTCGCGCCAACCGTGAAGTGGGCGTTGCCATTCGTGCGATCAAGGTGGCCGCATATTATCGCCGCCTGTTCCAGCGCGACTGGCATTACAGCCCCCCGTCGCGCCATTACTTGTTGAGTGCTCAGCGCGTTGGCAAGTCGGCTTTTAAGGCTGGGACTCTTGTCGGATTATTGGGACGCAAGGGCGACTCTTGTCGCGTTCGACGGCGCGCTCAGGTCGGTGAATTGCCATGTGCTAGCTTGGGTGAGCCGCTGCTCAGCGCCACTCAAACCTACCTTTTCCCGAAGGGGAAGGGGTCTGTGACCGTCCGAGGGCGCGTTCGCAAGCTCCACAAGGGGCGTAGTTATTGGTCCCTCAATTTTGGCGACTTCTGGCGTCAAGACTTCTCGATTCAGATTCCCGTGGCTTTGGCGGAGAAAATGGCGGGAGCCGGTTTGCGGTTTGACGCAATCGCTGGCCGGGCCATCGAAGCGCGTGGGGAACTCAGTCAATACAACGGCCCCAATTTACGGCTCCAAACCGTTGATGATCTTCGTATCCTGGAGTTACGAAAAGGGCAGTTTCCCTGGCCCTGATTTGTTCCTTTTCCAAACCCTAAAAAGGGCCGTTGACACCTCATTTGCTCATCCATATAAGCCGCCTCGCTCAGCGCTGGGCAGGTGCTGGCGTGGCTCAATTGGTAGAGCACCTGATTTGTAATCAGGTGGTTGCAGGTTCAAGTCCTGTCGCCAGCTCAAAATGATGGAGAAACAACAGGTTCGGAGGGGTACCCAAGCGGTCAACGGGAGCAGACTGTAAATCTGCCGTCTTTCGACTACGTAGGTTCGAGTCCTACCCCCTCCACCACTTTTGTTGGAAGGAAACCAACCGGGAAATAGATTTTAGGGAAACGCAAATAAGAGCCGCGGGAGTAGCTCAATTGGTAGAGCATCAGCCTTCCAAGCTGAATGTCGCGGGTTCGAGGCCCGTCTCCCGCTCTGCCGCAATAGCTCAGTTGGTAGAGCGCGTCCTTGGTAAGGACAAGGTCACGGGTTCAACTCCCGTTTGTGGCTCCAGCGCTGTCTGCTCTTATGCGTGTAACCCGACGAATCGAGATCTCGAACAACCTAGGAGGCCCAAAATGGCCAAGCAAAAATTCGACCGCTCTAAGCCGCATTGCAACATCGGCACCATCG
>JAPKCE010000433.1 GCA_028823075.1 Myxococcota bacterium | reverse complement strand
TTACTGTTTGTTTGCCACAAGCTACCGTGGCGATTGGCGTGTGTTGTTGCGTGTGCCTTCCGTCATCAGCGCTCCGCTTGAGCCACACCAAGAGACGGCTTTAGCGCTCGATGGGCGCACGGTCGCCGGCGAACCTACGCAACTTTCGGCGAGGATCGATGGCGATAAGGTTCGTTGCAACCCAGGACGAGAAAGCCCAGTGATTCGCTTTCGTGTTAGCAATGCGCAAGGCGAGGGTGTGCCCGGTGTGCGGGTGCTCTTTGAGGCAGTGGGCGGCCTTGACGGGTTGAGTCGTCAGGTCGGCGAGACCAACAACCAAGGTGATGCCTCAGTCAAAGCCTTTTGCCCGGCAGCGCGCGTGCAAGGTGCCGCGGTAAGCGCACGGGTGCAGCGCCCGGAGCTCGGCCCTGTATCGGTGCCGATCGAAGTGCGGGCCGATGCGGTGAGCACCATTTATATCGAAGCCGATGCGGCTAACCCGCAGGTGGTGCATGACGGTGCCGAACTGCGCTTTAGCGTATCGGCCAGCGACGCCAATGGCGTGCAGGTGCTGCACCCGGTCGGCTCCGACGAGCCCTTATTGCTGGGTTTCGGTGTCGCCAGCAGCGGGCATGCCGGCACCTTGCTGCTCGGCGAGGTGCCGATTTTGGCGCAAAGCCTGGCGGTCGATGAAGATGGCTTGATCGATCTGCGCCTCACGGTCCGCAGTCGCGCCACCATGGACCAACCCATTCGCTTACGGGTGCAAACGCTCGATGGTGCCGTCAGCGCTGAGCAGGCGATCGCTGTGGCGCCGGGCGCCCCCAGTCAACTCGTGCTGCAACCGGCCGGCCGCGTTCAAGCGCTGGTGGGTGGCGTCGGCGGCATGCTCAACCTGCGCGTGCTCGATGGCGACGAGATCAACACCGCCAATGGCGTGCCAGGTGTCGCCATCAGCATCAGCGCACCGCCGCAAGTTCGCCTCGGTCGTAACCTCGGAAACACCGATGCTGCGGGTCGTTTTGAAAGCATGATCATCTTGGTCGATCGCCCGGGCGATCATACGCTGACGGTGCGCGCCAGCCAGGGCGAATGGAGCGCCGAGGCCGAGTTGGTGGTTGAGGGCACGACCGGGGTACCTCAAGGAATTGCTGTGCAACTCGGCGGTGTGATCTTGGTGCCCACCGGCGCACAGGGCGAACAGCCCGCGCATGAGGTGACTCTGCGCACCAGCGAGGTGCTGGCCAATACGCTCAGCCTGCGCCTGGTCAACGACCAAGGTGGTGGCATCCCCGAACTTGGGCTGACTATCGAGCATATCGAAGGCAGCGAGGCCGACTGCGCCCGATGGCAAGCACCGGGCGTTACCGACGAAGCCGGTCAAGTGCGTTATGGGGCGGGGCAACTGACACTAACCGCCGGGCCGCGGGTGACGCGTTGTCTTTACCGCATCAGCCACGGCAACAGTCCGGCGAGCATTTTAATGCGTATCATCCAACTGCCCGGAAAGCCGTTGCAGGCCTGGCTAGAGCCCGCGCAACGACGAGCGCTGGCCAATTACGGCCGGAGGCCCAGTGGCTGGACCGATGAGACCAGCCTAGCGGTCACACTACGGGCAGTTGATTCCAATCAAATACCCACTGAAGGCTTTCGCATGTGGCTTGACGTTAGCAATTGCTGGGTCTCGTCGCGCGACTTTTTATTGAACGACCAGGGCAGTGCTACTTTTCGCGTAGCCGGAGGCCCCGACGCCAACGCACCTTGCCGCTTAAGCCCAAGGTATTCGGATGAACTCGACGGCTTTCAACCGCCGCTTCAGCGCCCCATATTAGTTTTGGAAAGCGGCGGTTATCTGGCGCCGCAATTGGTGCGAATCGAGTCCGATGGTACTACCGACCCTCAGGATGCCGAAAATGGCCACAGTGAACGAAGCGTATTTTCGCGCGGGCAAGCGAGAGGCCGATGGCTTATCGTTGCCAATGCGGCCACTTTGCAGTTGCCTGAACCCGTGCGCAACGGCCTATGCGACCCAACCCAGTGTACCCATTTGCAGTTGGTGCAAATGCGCCGCTCGGACCATGGTGACCTGACCCTCGATTTGGATGAAAATGGCTCGCCGTATATTTTGCAAGACGAGATTCCATTAGACCTTAGTCTAAATGAGGGCAGGATGACCGTTTATGCCACAATCAGCGAGTCCTGGATGGGGGCAGCGCGATGGCTTGGCCTTCGGCTCAAACAGCCGGGTCCCGAGGGGGCTGTGAGCAGCGCTTGGGGGTTCTTTGTCCACCCAGGGTTTGGGTTTTCTGGCCCAGGGCATGCCGGCAGCGGCGATCGGCTCGACCTGCTTCCACCCACCGGTAACGGACCTGTCACCCTGCGTGACGGCAGACGCGTTGATCTGAATGATGATGGCGAGGATGAACTGCTGCTTTGTGGAACCGACGAGGGAGGTTCTTGGTATGCGATCGTGGCGCTCGATCAAGATGGTGGGCTGCCGGACCAACCCGTGCGCGGGATTCGTAGTTGGTCCGGTCTCGGCGACCAATTTCCAGCGCAAGCCAACCGCAAATACATGTGTCCCGTAGGTGATATTAACAACGATGGGCGCCTTGACTTAATCATGCCCACACCATCGGTCGAAGCGATGCCGACGATCACCATTCATCAGGGAATTGCTGGCGAGCAGATCTTT
>JAPKCE010000432.1 GCA_028823075.1 Myxococcota bacterium | reverse complement strand
GTGGCCTTCCCGGAACTTCTCGAAAACGCTTGTTTCGGCGGCACCTGCACCCTGACCAGCGGTATTGTCACCTACCCTTTGACCTTTCTCATTACCGACACCGTCTCCGAACTCTACGGGCGTAAACGCGCCGACTTCATGGTCGCCGTAGGCTTTGTCATGTCCTTGGTGATGGTGCTTTTGGTTCAGATGGTTTTGGCGCTTCCCGGCTCGTCGGCTTGGGTGAACAAGGGGCTAGGCTACACCGATGTCGCGGGTATGCAGACCGCTTTTGAATCCGTGTTTACTTTACCTGGCACTTTGGTGTTTGGCTCAATGACTGCCTACCTCTTAGCGCAACTGCTTGATAATCGGCTGTTTCACTTTCTGCGCAAGCGCACCGGTGGGCGCCACCTCTGGCTGCGCAACAACGGCTCGACGATGGTCTCTCAGGCCGTCGACACGCTGATCGTTAACTCCATCTTTCTCGGCTTTGGCTTAGGGCTACCCTGGCCTGTCGTCGGCCAGATTATGATCGCTGTTTACTTATTCAAACTAGGGATAGCAGCGATCGACACGCCGCTGGTGTATCTGCTTGTCGGCAGACTGCGCACCTACCTCAATCTCCCCTCGGCCGAGGCCGAATACCCAACGAGCGATTCATCATGAGCTGCGATAAAATTCTCATTAATGGACTTAAAGTGGATTGTGTTGTGGGCATTTTACCCGCCGAACGCACACGCCAGCAATTACTGCGCTTAAACCTCGAGCTCGATGTGGATTTTAACAGCATCCAACACGCTCAAGATTACGAAAGTATTGTCGATTACGGAGCGGTTAGCAGCGCCCTAAGAGCCCTTATTTCTCGCGGCGAGTACCTGTTGCTGGAAACCCTCGCCGAGGAAGCCTGCGCCATGATTTTCAAAGATTATGCCGTAAGCGCCATCCGTCTAACCATCGAAAAACCCGAGGCGGTTGAGCATGCCGACTTTGTCGGTATCGAAGTGTACCGGTGTCGCCCTTGATCGACCTTGAAGGCCGCCGCGCCTTCATAAGTGGCTCGCTTGAACGCACGGGCCTGGGCATCGCCGAACATCTTGCGCGCTGCGGCGCGAGCATCATCTTGCACGGCCGCAACGACGACGAGCGGGCGCAAGATGCGCGCACTCGATTGGCTGCCATTAGCGAAAAGCAACCTACCTTGCTCTTTGGCGACATCAGCGATCCGAGCGTCTGCGAAAGGCTAGCTGAGCAGACGGGCGCCCTGGACATTTTGGTCAATAACGTTGGTGTTTATGCCCCGAAAGATTTGGCAGAAACCGACGCATCGCACTGGCGGTGGACCATGACGGGCAACCTCGATGTCACCTTTTTTATGGCTCAGGCCTTTCTTCCTGCCTTGCTTAAAGGCGGCAACGGGCGACTCATACAAATCGGCTTTACCGGCTGCGACCGGCTGCGCCCCACCGGCCAGGCGACGGCTTATCAAATCGCCAAAACCGGAGTTCACCTGCTCAGCCAAAGCTATGCAAAGCGCTACGCTCACCGCGGTCTGACATCGAACACTGTGAGTCCAGGGCAATTAGAAAACAGCATCGACTTGCCGAGCGCTGGCAAGCTACCCAGTGGTCGCGCCGGACGCATCGACGAAGTCGCTGGCGCGGTAGCCTTTCTCGCCAGCCGAAAAGCCGACTATATTAATGGCACTAACATCAACATCGCCGGCGGCTGGGAACCTCAACAGCGGCCTTACGAGGACTAAATGAGACGACTAGCGCCCTTATCCCTACTCGCTTTGGCCTGCAGTGCTTGCCCCGAAAAAACTGAGTCCACCCCGGATGCGGGGCTGAATCTTGTGTCGCGCTGCCAAAGCGGCAGCGAATGGACCTCGGAACAAGCGGCCTTCACCAACGAAAGCGAAAAGTGGGGCTTCAACGCCATGGTCGTTAAAGGCGTGCGCTTTAATGTGCTCGACTACGACGACGACGGCTACCCCGACCTGCTGGTGCGCAAAGCCGACGGTCCGGAAGATTTCGCCGCAGAGGGCGTGCGCAAACGTTGGCTGCTGCACAACACCGGCAACGGAAAGTTTGAAGACGCTACCGAGAGCAGCGGTATTTTCACCGACCGCGACGGCAACCCCGGCGCCTTGATCGGCGATGTGGTGGTCGCCGGCGATTTTAATAACGATGGTCATAGCGATATCTTTATCGCTGCCTCCAGCGACGACGGCAGCCGTGCCAGCGAACTCAAACTCGGACGCGGCGATGGAACCTTTAGCTTTGCAACAGACAGCAGTGATGCACGGCTTAGCGGCAGGCCAAGCTTACCATCAGGATTAAGCCTCACCGATTTTGATCGCGACGGCCGAATCGATTTGTGGATGACACAAAACAAGACCGGCAGCCAAAACTCGCCCATGGCCGACCGGTTCTTTTATGGCGATGGCAGCGGCGGCTTTCTCGACGCCAGCAGCGACGTAGGGATTAATACGCTGGCCTGGAACGCGGCCAGCGCCGCGCAACTCAACAACGCCGAGGGCAATTCCTATAGCTGGGGATCCAACGCTTGCGATTTGAACAATGATGGCATCGCCGAGCTCTTATCACCAGCCTATGGCCGCTCTCCAAACCACCTTTGGCTGGGCAGTAACGATTCCTACAGCAACCATTCGGTGGCTTCCGGCTATGCCTATG
>JAPKCE010000431.1 GCA_028823075.1 Myxococcota bacterium | reverse complement strand
ACGTCGTCACGGGTGATGCCATCACCGCAGCGAGCGATGAGACAAAGGTTGGTACAGGCGTCGGTATGGACGCCGTTGTTATCGTCGCAATTCTCATAACCTTCATCGTCAACGTCGAGGTCTCTGCGAATCACACCGTCGCCGCAGCGCGCAATTTCACAACCGTTGGTGCAGGTGTCGTGATTAATTCGGTTGCCATCATCACAAGCTTCACCGCGATCAAGCCGCTCATCGCCGCAGCGAGCAAAACTGCAATCGGCGTTGCAGCCGTCACCATCCACCCGATTACCATCGTCGCAGGACTCAAAGCCGGGCTCTCCCTCGGCGATATCAAGCCGCCGTAGCCCATCGCCGCAAAGAGCAATCGTGCACCCGTTACTGCAAGCATCTAGCGCATTGCGGTTGCCATCATCGCAGGCTTCTCCGGCATCGACTTGACCGTTGCCGCAAACTTCTCGAGCACAGCGCGCCGAGCAACCGTCACCATCTCGTAAATTACCATCATCGCAGCTTTCAAAACCAAGCTCTCCCTCGGCGCGATCGATGCGCAAAACACCATCACCACAGCGCGCCGTTTGGCAGTCGTTACGACAGGCATCGCCGGCAATGGCGTTGCCGTCGTCGCAGGCCTCGCCCTGGTCGAGCCTGCCGTTGCCGCAGCGCTCAAGGTCGCAGCGCTCAGAACAACCGTCTCCCGAGAGCAGGTTGCCATCGTCGCAAGCTTCAAACCCCGGTTCTTCCGGCGTCTGGTCGCGACGGAGTAAACCATCACCGCAGCGCGCAAGCTGGCATTGTGGCGAACACGCGTCAGTGGCGTTCGCGTTGCCATCATCACAGCCTTCAAAGTCTCGGTCCTGGGGGTCGAGGTCTTGGCGCAAGACCCCATCGCCACAGCGAGCCAAAGCGCAGGTGCTCAAACAGGAATCGGAATCATCATCGTTGCCGTCGTCGCAAAACTCGCCCGCTTGCACCATCCCGTCGCCGCAACCGGTCGGGCGACATTCAAAACAATCGTCGGCGGAGGAGTCATTGCCGTCGTCACAACCCTCGCCAGGTCCAACGACACCATCGCCGCAACGAGCAACAGCGCAATCGCTCAAACAGGCATCGCTGTCGTCGGAATTGCCGTCGTCACAGTCTTCAAAAGCATCATCATCGGAGCCGAGGTCGCGGCGCACAACACCGTCGCCGCAAAAGGCAGCCCGGCAATTGCTCAAACAGGCGTCCTCATCATCATCGTTGCCGTCATCACAATATTCATAACCCTCTTCGCTCTCGGCGAGGTCTTGGCGCTGCAGGCCATCACCGCAGCGCGCTGCCGAGCAGTCGCTGGTGCAGGCGTCTAATTCATCATCGTTGGCGTCATCGCAGCTTTCAAAGCCCTCATCACCATCGAGCAGGTCTTGGCGTCGTACGCCGTCGCCGCAAACAGCGAGACTGCAAGCATTGGTGCAAGCGTCGTTGGTATCGTCGTTGCCATCATCACAGAGTTCTGCGCCTTCGACCACGGCGTTGCCGCAAACGGTGTTACCATTGCGCACCACAACCGTTTGGTCGCAGGCGCTAATAACCGTGAGCAAGGTGAGGATTAAAAAACGGATCATCGGCACTCCAACAAGGCGTTAGCTCGCCCGATTAGACGCAACTGTAGTCGCGAATCGCCGCTGAGGGAATATCTTGGCTAGAACAAACCCCAAAGCCGACAGCCCTCGTACAAGGAAAGAGCGTTCAAGCGATGATAATCGGCGATGAAAACACAACGCCAACGCGGCGAAAACTTATCCTTAAAGGTACTCAAACCGGAAAAGCTAAAGAGGCTGTTACCGAGTTTTGTTTCCCGTAGAGCGATGCAAATAGACCCGAGGAGGGGGCGTTCAAAATGCACCCCGCGCAGAGGGACAGCACCCAAACTGAACCAGCGGTCGCCGGCCTGGCGACGCGCCTTAAGAAGCGAGTTTATCGCCAATTCTACGGCGCCCGGCGAGGCATGGGGATGGCGCACCATATTATCGACTCCGAAACCACCACCGTCAAAACCGGGGCGCGCCTGAACCCATGCGACAAGGCGGTCCTCGGCATCCCTCACCAGTGCAAAAATATCCTGATTGGCTGCCTGGTCGGCGCCAACTAAAAGGCCCATGCGGCGAACCTGTTTAGCTTGAGCGCGCCAACTCTGTTCTAATCGATGAGCCTGAGGCGGCAAATGGTCGCTTAAAATCACCGTCAGACCGCCGGCATCGGCGCGCCTCAGCATGCGCCTCAGGTTACTCAGCCTCGGACCTTGCAAGTCGTAAGTCGGCAAGAAAACCTCGGCTTCTTCGCCTACTTTCATGGTCTCAAAACCCTTTTGTACCAAGCTGTCTATTTGCCATGAGGCGAGCGGGAAAACCAACTGCCGCCGCGCCCCCTTGGCACCCATACAGCGCGCCCATTCCGCAAGGAGTTCAGGCTCTAACCCTTCAGCGCCTACCGCAAAAACCGTGCGCCCACTGAGCGCATAATGCACCTGGCCGCGCTCACAACGATAACTATTGAGCAAGGCGTCATGAGCCAACCAACCACTGGGATGCGCCAAACTTAAACGACGCTCATCCGGCTGCAGCCATAGGGTATCCAAAGCCAGGTCCGGACCGCGAACAAACGGTGCCGGAATGGCTAGGGCTTGGCGGATAAGACG
>JAPKCE010000430.1 GCA_028823075.1 Myxococcota bacterium | reverse complement strand
GCTTGAAGAGGCAGATGGAGTCCGTCTCACCACAGAAGAGGCGCAGAACGAACCGCAAAAGCAGCGAAAAGGTTCGGTGATTCGAGAACAGATGAAAGCCCGACGGCGAGCTGAGGCCAAATGCCAAAAGAAAGAAAAAGAGTTGGATATTTTGGCACAGACCTTAGCGCAAAGCGAGATCGACCTGGCTGCGCCTGAGATGCAAAGCGACTGGGAGGCCTTGGGTGATTTACAAGATAAACATGCATCCTTACTTGCCGACCAAGGCCAGGCCGAAGAAGCCTGGATGGCGCTCTGCGCCGAACTTGAAGAGCTTGAAAGCGCCGACACCTCTAGCGATTGTGAGATCTAATGATGCGCCAACTGTTTAGTGCCCCTCGAATCTTCACAGCCAGAGCTGGAGAACAAGAAACCCTGGTGGATTCAGCTGTCCTCGTTGACGCCGAAGGGCGCATCGAGGCCATCGGCAAGACGCTCGACTTACGTCAAAAAGGCTTGTCCGAGACCCAACTCGATGGCGTTCTTCTACCCGGGTTACTCGATGTGCATACCCATCTTTGTCTGTCGGCGAGTATGGACCCTTTTGGTGATGCCTTGGCCGAACATCCGGCGCGCATGACCTTGCGTGCAGTCGCTGCTTTAAGCGCCCATATCGATGCTGGTGTGACCACCATTCGCGACGTCGGAGGCCTGCATGGCATCGACTTAGAGATGCAGCATCTGGTCGATGACGATAGCGTTGAGGGCCCTGCGGTTTTCGCCGCAGGTAAACTCATCGCCATGACCGGCGGGCATGCTTGCATGCTCGGCTTTGAAGTCGACGGAGAAGATGCTGTGCGCGCCGCAGCGCGCCAAAACCTAAAGGACGGCGCACGTCTGTTAAAAATCATAGCGACCGGCGGCGTGCTCACAAAAGGCGTTCGACCGGGCGCCCAACAGCTCAGCGAACACGAAATGCGTGCCGCGGTGGAAGAGGCGCAAAAAGTAGGTAAGACCGTGGCGGCACATGCGCAAGGAGCCGACGGGATCGATGCGGCGCTGCGGGCTGGTGTGAACACCATCGAGCATGGCTTTTGGCTTAGCGACTACGCGCTGGAGCGGCTCTGCGAAAGCGGGCGAGCCTTGGTCCCTACCCTGGCTGCCATTCGCTGTATGGAACGTCTGGGCGAGGCTCTGCCGGAGTCGATTCAGGAGAAACTAAAAACCGTCGCGACGCCCCACGAAGACAGTATCCGCCGAGCTCACGCCCGCGGCTGCTGCGTCGCCACCGGCACGGATGCGGGCACTCCGGGAAACCCCCACGGAAATATCGGCGTGGAACTAGCAGCCTTGCATGAGCTAGGTTTTAGCCCCGAGGAATGCTGGCGGGCAGCGACGGCGAATGGAGCAAAAGCACTGAGCTTGAAAGACCGGGGTGAACTTTGCGTCGGTAAACGTGCGGATTTGATCGCCATAAGCGATGAAAATTTCGATGGCGTTTTAGAAAGCTTTCGTCCGCATTTCGTGATGCGCGGCGGACGACGGTTGCGCTAAATTTCTTGGGTCAGTTGCAGCTCTTGAGCCCATCCCAGGGTTTCGTCTCGAAGCTACGCCCAGAAGGGGTCTGCTAGCATTTCGTGGGCAGCACTGATAATTCGCTCTGCCTCTCCGCACGCAGCCTCTTGACTCCAGGCGCTGCCATTAAGTTTAATGTAGCTCAAAGGCTGCGACCAATAACAAACCGGTAATGATCGGTATTATTATAGCGTTATTTGCTAGTACCGCCTTTGCCTACTGTAACTACTACAACCGGTACCAACCAGGCACAGGACACTACGCAGTGTTTGCTTGGCCGATACGGCATAACGTCGATACCCGCGCTATTAATAGCCGGTCACTTATTGAAGGCTGTTATGATCTTCTGAGGCAAAAATAGGTTTGTCGGCGGTGGATATTTAATGTTTAGTTTAAGACTCACTCTACTTCTTTTTGTTGCTTGCGTCTCAACTCCGCAATCGCTGGATATTGAGGATACTGAAAGCCTTCAGGCGCCATCAGAGCATGCTGCGGGAGCAGTGTCCAAAGCAGCTAGCCTTAATCCGTACAGACCGCTGAAATCGGTGCAGCGACTAAATAGCGCTAAGCCACGGTGGTTAGGCAAGCCAACGCTATGGATTTGGACACTCGACGTGAATCAAGGCTCGGCAATGATCCTTCTTACGCCAAGTCGAAAGCATATGATCATCGTCGACACTGGACCCGATAAAGCTGGAACTAAAGCGATCCTACCATTCATCGAGAGCGTGCGGGACCAGTCGCGTGGCGGCCCAAAGCAACTCGATATGCTCATTCTGACTCACTACGATGCTGATCACATTGGGGGAGCTGACGAAGTCTTAAAAGGGATCCGGACCCTCGAAGTCTTCGATCACGGCGATTACGATGTTTGGTCGAAACGTCGGCATCTTAATGCTTATCGATCGGTCCAGAAATCCCAGCCAATGCAACCAGGATTCAAACGCTCAATCGATGGGGTGACTATTGAGTGTGTCGCTTCAAACAACATCACGAGCTTTGATCAGGCAAAGCGCGCACCTGATAAGCGCAACGACAATCCGAACAGCATTGCTTTGGTGATCAGCTATGGTGACTTCTCATTGTATGTTGCCGGGGACCAAACAGGGTCCACTGAAGAAGCAATGATTGGCAAA
>JAPKCE010000429.1 GCA_028823075.1 Myxococcota bacterium | reverse complement strand
GCCCGCCGGTGATTCTACCGGTGGGCTTTCATTTTTAATCTTCGCGACGAAACAGCATGAACAGCGAAAACAGGGTCATCGCGCAGGGGGCTAAGGCGACGGTGCGCAAAAAGGTCCGTCTACCGCTCAGGTGCTTTCGCGTGTCCTCTTTGTCGACATAACTGACCTTGCCGGCGCGCAGGGCGTAGATCACCGGCAGGCCCTCGGCGGCGACTTGTAGCGTGAGCTTGGTACCAAGCGGGACTTGGCTCTCGAAAGCTTGCCGATCAAAGCTTTGCGCAAAAATAGCCGGGTAGATTAAAAACCCGCGCGTTTGTCCGCTAATAAACAGTCTCAAGGTGCGGGTTTCATCCTTGCCCTTGATGGTTCGAATCATCGGCTCGGTTTTAGTTAGTTCGCCGCTAACAAGTTCTGCGCGGTCGATCGGCGCAGCTTGCAGGTATGCCTTTTGCACCATCATCGCGCTAAGCATGGAGAAGATGATGAAGCCGGCGAGGTGGCGCAGGCGCTTGGGACCGAGAAGTCTGCTGAGCATAGCGGCTCTATGTCATCGCCAACCGGATAAGGACAGCGGATCTATGGCCTTTCCCGAGCGGCGAATTTCGAGGTGTAGGTGGGGTCCTGTGCTGCGGCCGCTGTTGCCGGATAGGGCGATGAGTTGCCCGGCTTTGACCCGTATTCCGGTCTTGACCTTGCGCGCACTGAGATGGGCATAGCGGCTCTCCCAGCCGCTGGCATGGCGAATGACAATCAGTTCGCCGTAACTGCCGCGGGCTTCGCTTTGCATCACCACACCGGCCGCCACGGCGCTCACTTTGGTGCCCACTTTGGTGGCGAAGTCGACGCCGTGATGGGCTCGTTTTTTGCCGCTAATCGGATCCCTTCGATTGCCGAAAAAGCTCGAGAGCACGACATCTTGCAAAGGCCAGTTCGGTGTGAAACCGCGCAGGCGAATTACCACTGGCTGCGATTTTCGAGAGCGGCTTTGGGCAAAGCGAATCTGCTCGTCGATGCGCAGATGCAATTGCCTCGACAGTTGGTAGCGCCGCTTTTCAAGCGCCAGCTGGTCTTCCATCCACAGCCCAAGTCGGTTGGCGAGTTTACGGTCTTTGGGGCCGCGGCTGAGCGAGGCCCAACGACCGCAATTATTCAGCAGTTCATCCCATAGTCGATGTCGTTTCGGGGGAAGAATAACCCGAGCCCCTCGACTCAATTGCACGGGCGATTGGCGTTGAAAGCTCTTTAGGCTCTTAATCAGTCGAACGCGGCGCAGCTTGGCATTGGAGGCGGGCGCTGCGAACGCTACGTGGGTCGGAAAGGCTAGAATACTGAGTAGCAACAGCACCGTCAAACGCCCCATAAACTCACGCCTCCAACTGTGGCATAGCTCTTTAACTAGCCGCTTAACTGGAGTTTTTGTGAAAAACAATCTGCTCACCGCCTTCGCTATCCTTTTCATCTGTCAGCCCATGGGCTGCTCCTGTGACGAGGAGTTGGTCAAAGTTCCCGACCCTCAACTCGACGTTGTTGATCTAACGACCGGAGAGCGCAGTTCTGAGGGGATGACCGAAATCGTTGTCGGTCAGGGTGAGTTGTCGGCCGATAACACCCGCGCTATCCGCTTGGAGTCTTACGGTAACCGAGCCCTGCGTGTTAGCGAAGTGGTGATCGAGAGGAGCGAGCATGAGGGCTGCACTGCGGCCGCCGCCTCGGTGTTCTCGGTGGATCCCTTTGCTGGCTCGATCCCCACGGGCGAGGCTGAAGAGTTAAACATTCATTTCCAACCTCTTATGCCGGGTCCCGCTTGTGCTGATTTGGTGTTGCGAAGCGATGATAAAGACGAGCCGGAGATACGCATTTTGCTGCGCGGCGTTGGCGCCGGACCTGCCCTTTGCGTGACCCCGGCACCGGTTCTTTTCGGTGAGGTATTTCGCGCTCAAACGACTCGTCGAGAGGTTGTTTTAAGCAACTGCGGCACCCGGCAGTTGGACGTAAGCGAGCTTGCCATCGAGCAAGATGGTGACGGCTATACCTTGAGCGACGATCCCGCCCCTGAAGCTTTGGAGGTCGGAGCTGAAATCACTGCGAGCATCGAACTCAACCCTCGAGACGAGCGAGAATATACTGGTTTTCTATTGGTCAGCAGTAACGACCCCAGCGATTTCGGTAGCCCCCGGCGCGTGCCCCTTCAAGGCTTCGCCGTGTCGCCTCCAGCCTGTCGCATTTCGGTCACACCGGAGACCGTTAATTTTGGGCAGGTAGCCGGTGGCAGCGCCGCCACGCGCCGTATCACCGTCACCAACGTGGGCGGACTGGATTGCTCGGTGCGTGACATGGTCGGGCCCGTAGGTTTGGGAAGTGAAGAGTTTGTTATTGAGACCGATGTTTCTTGGCCGCTTGAACTGCGCGGCAGCATCGATGACCTCAATTTGAACGCCGAGCCCCGCCCCGATATCTCTGAGTTTACTTTGACCGTGCGTTACGAGAGCCCCCAGCGCGAGGCGGTGGTTCATCGCGAGGTCATGCTCGAGTTTGAATTCGACGACAACGAACTGGGCATTATCAACTTGATCACCGTCAATCTGATCGCCGACGGCGGGGGTGCGCGAGTGTGTCGCTTGTCCGTCCAGCCACAGGGCGGCGGACTGCTCGGCCCTCTTAATCGGCGCTACGGCGTTTTGCAGTTCGGTCG
>JAPKCE010000428.1 GCA_028823075.1 Myxococcota bacterium | reverse complement strand
CGGCTCATCTCGGGCGCCGTCAAAGCGACCGCCGGCATCGGTGCCATACCAGTCGCCGGACGTGGGCTCCGCGAGCCAACCCCGCTTTTGTAAATACAAGTTAAACACGGCTGCCTGAGCAATGCTGACCAAGAACTTTGCTTTGCGATCACGCAAGTTGCCGCGGCCGAGTAAGTCCGTTGCTTCGGCGATGGCACCTGGATCTACGAAACGCTGCTCGCCGTACAGATTGAGCATGCGCCCTTCTGCTGCGAGCCCTTCAGCGCGCCGCAACAACTCGCTACATTGTTCGCTATCAAGACCGCTAACACGCAGTGCGAAACGGTTACCGCGCAGTTGCGCCGTACGCAGGCTGCGGGCGTGGCGTATGCGCTTAACAATTTGCCAGCTTCCACCGCCTAGCTCCTGGGGTTCCCCATCAACAGGCAAGGCTTCAAGATCGCCGCCGATAGTCGCTGGAAGGCTGATCCATTGCTCGGTAATAGCATCGCGGTCCTTACGCCCAGCACAACCCAAGTCGCGAGCACGCAAGCCGCAGCGGCGTGCCAACTCCGACAAGATATGGGGCGTCGAGAGGCCTTCTTTACGCAGCCAAACGTAGAGGTGGTCCCCTTCCCCTTCAGGCTTTACACCGGGGATTTCCCAAACTTTAAAGTCGCTATTTTGGGCTTTGATTCGCCCCGGGAGCACGACGCTCAAACCAGAACAGGGCCTTCGATGAATTCGACGCGCAGAATCTCGAGGTCTCGGGGGCCGGCCGGTAGCCGAAGCTCGATAATGTCGCCTTCGGTCTTACCCATCACCGAACGCGCCACGGGGCTGGCGGTGCTGATGCGCATGGCGTCGAGATCGGCCTCTTCTTCGCCGACGATCTGGTAGCGAGATTCGCTATCGTCGTCGAAGTTGAGCAAGGTGACGGTGGCGCCAAAACGCACAATCTCGCCAGTCGTTTCACCCACGTCGATCACCTCGGAGCGGGTTAGGCGATCTTCGAGATAGCCGATGCGCGTATCGACGAATGCCAACTTTTCCTTCGCCGCATGATACTCAGCATTTTCACTCAAATCGCCGTGGGCCCGTGCTTCTGCCAGGTCCTGGACAACCGCTGGGCGGGTCTTGGTTTTCAACTTATGGAATTCGACTTGCAAACGGTCGTGACCGGTTTTTGTTAGCAGCACGCGCTCAATCGTCATCTCATCACTCCTTTTTTAGCGCCGGACTCGAAAGCCCGTTGCGCCCTGCGGCATACCATTCCTGCAAGGGCACGACCGGCGTCAACGCTTTTGCGCCTTCGAGTACAGCGGCGGCTGTCGCCAGCGCCCCGGCCACCGTCGTACAGTAAGCGACACGCTCATACAAAGCCGTCTTTCGGATGACAGAACTATCGGCGACATCAGCCGCTGTCGATGGTGTGTTTACCACCAACTTAATAGCGCCCTTGGCGATCACTTCGGCACAATCCGGAAGCTGAGTCCCGACCCTATACACCAAATTCCAACTCAGGCCCGCAGCACTCAGAGCGACTCCGGTTCCGGCCGTTGCATAGAGGGTCCAACCGGCTGCTTTTAGACTCTGAGCCACTTGGACAACGGCCTCTTTGTCGCTATCTTTAACGGTCATCAGCACGCCGCCCGGGTCGCCGCCGATGCTCACCCCAGCGGCCAAGGTGGCGCGGGCAAATGCGCTAACAAAATCTTTCGCCATGCCCATCACCTCGCCGGTACTGCGCATTTCTGGCCCGAGAAGGGTGTCCACCCCGGGGAAGCGATCAAAGGGGAGAACAACCTCTTTAACCGCGACGTTACCAGTGCAACGCTCGGGAATGTCGAGATCGGCGAGCTTCTCACCCGCCATCACCCTCGCCGCCAGGCGAGCGAGCGGTAGCCCCGTGGCCTTGGCGACGAAGGGCACCGTACGCGAGGCGCGAGGATTGACCTCGATCAGGTAGACCTCGCCTTGTTTAACCGCGAACTGCACGTTCATGAGCCCGACAACACCGAGTTCTCGAGCCAGAGCGCCGGCAAGCTCGGAGATACGCTCCTGCACCGCCTCGCTGAGGGTGTGAGGCGGCAGACAGCAGGCCGAATCGCCGCTGTGCACACCGGCCTGTTCAACATGCTCAAGAAGACCGCCCACAAGGACATCAACCCCATCGCAAACCACGTCGACATCGATCTCGATGGCTGCGTCGAGGTAGCGGTCGACAAGCACGGGGTGATCCGGACTGGCCTTCACCGCTCGCTCCATATACTCTCGGAGTTTATCGCTGCTTTCGACAACTTCCATGGCCCTGCCACCGAGCACATAACTGGGGCGAATGAGCACCGGGTAACCGATGCGCTCGGCGATGACCACCGCGTCATCGGCGTTGGTCGCCGTGTCTGCTTCGGGCTGACGAACACCGACAAGATCGGCGAGGTCTGACGAACGCTCACGGTCTTCTGCTCGGTCGATGGCGTCGGGAGAGGTGCCGATGATGGGCACGCCGCCGGCCTCGAGCGCTACGGCTAAACGCAGCGGCGTTTGCCCACCAAACTGAACGATCACCCCTGTGGGTTGCTCGATATGCACGATCTCTAAAATATCTTCTTCGGTGAGTGGCTCAAAGTACAAACGATCGGCGGTGTCGAAATCGGTGGAAACTGTTTCGGGGTTGCAGTTGACCATAATCGATTCATAGCCAGCGGCCTGCACTGCGAAAA
>JAPKCE010000427.1 GCA_028823075.1 Myxococcota bacterium | reverse complement strand
CTTGCCAAGGCTTTCGTTGAGCAGTTGCATCCACCACCCGGCCAAGCCTTTTAATGCCTCACCGTAGAAGAATTGGAGAACCCGCTCATGGCCGCCATCGAGCAGGAATTTGAGATCGGCGGCGAGTTGATGAGCGATTAGGGGGTCGGCTTGCTTGGCGCCGCGCAATAGGCCATCGGTGTCGATACCGAGAGCGGCCGCGGGTAACAAGCCGCAAGGGGTGAATACCGAAAACCGCCCGCCAACATCGTCGGGAATACTGGCGATCGGCCAGCCGTATTGGCTTGCCATTCGACCTACGGGGCTGTCGGGAGAAGCCGTGATGCAAACGACATTGGCCGGCGAGCGGCTGCCGAGAATCTCACGCAGCCACGCAAGAACTTCGATGGTTCCGCCGCTTCGGCTGATGATGATGAGCCCGAGGTCTACATCGTCGATACCCTCTACTGCGCGTTCGAACAGGCCGAGGTCCAGATGATCGAGTATGACCAAGCGCTCGGCTTCGTGAGGTTCTGCCAAAGCGTCGCAAAGGGCCTTCATACCCATTGCTGAACCGCCGATCCCGACGAGCAGGAGGCGTTTGCAGGAGCGTAGTGTTGCGGCCAGTTGTTTGGCTTGTTGTTGGGCTGTCTTATCGCGCTCTAAGCAGCGCTCAAAACCACTGCTGCTGTTTGCAAAAAAGTCCGAGCCAGAGTCACCGAGCAGGGTCGCTTGGGGCCATCGGCTTAGGGCTTTTAGTTCAAGCTTCATCGCTGCTCGCTCGTTCTCGGTAGGGGATGGAACATCGATTTGCCCTGATTGGCTAGTTTATCACCAAAGTTGCTGTCGAATTGATGCTCTAAAAGCGTTACGAAGTGTCCATGTTGTGGCCCAAAAGCATCGCTATTTTGTTGGCATCGTCGGTCATTTTCTGGGCTTGTTCGCCCGAACAAGAGCAGGGTTTGGATCTCCCCTTCACTTTCCCGCCGCGCAGCCTACATTGGCTCGATGTTCCTTGGCCCAGCGACTTCCGTCGCGACGCACAGGGTCATCCACGCTTAATTTCTTACCCTGCACCGCAAGCCTCCGAGATGCTCCGCTCGGCGACTTCCTTGGTTGAAAAAAGCGACGGCTTTGCCCTTCAGCCCACGCTTTATGTCGAGCTTGGTACGGCGATCGACGCGCAACAGCTTGACGCAGACCCCGAGCGCAGTTTGTTGCCGATGGCCCCCGTGCAGTTGCTTGCGCTTAGCGGCCCACTCGAGCGCCGGCCTTTGCAACTGTCCCAGGGCGGCGCCGACGATTGGATCCCTTCGACGGCGCTTCAGGCGCGTCCGCTTTTAGGTTGGCCCCTGAGCCCAAAAACTCAATATGCGCTGGTTTTAACTCGCGAGCTTCGCAGTCATACAGGTGAGCTTTTCCGGCCGGTTCCCGAGGTCGTTGAAGGGCTGCAGGGGCAAGGGGTTTTGGCAGAGCATTTGGCACCTTTACGGGCTCGTTTGGCCGACTATCAAATATCTCGAGACGCCATTGTCCACGCCAGCGTTTTTACTAGCGCCGACCCCGGAGCTGAATTGCGCAGCATCGTGGCGGCACAAGAGGCGCTGCCCGCACCATTTATGCAAAGCGCTTGGCTTCCCGGCGACGGCCAACCATCTGGAGTCTACGAGAGCAGGTACTTTGGTTTTTTATGGCAACACGGCGATAAACCCTATGCCACAGAAGGCGGCGGCTTTGAGTTGCAAGGCGGCGAAGCGCAATTTGCGAGCGACCAAGAGCCCATGGTTTTGGCAATCAAGTTACCCGATGAGAGCCCTCCCCCAGGCGGCTGGCCTGTGGTTATTTACCAGCACGGAACCGGCGGTAATTTCAGGTCATTTCTCAACGGGTCCGGGTCTTTTGCGCGCAGTTTAGCCGACTTAGGTATTGCTATGATCGGCATAAACCAGCCCTTGCATGGCGAGCGCGGAGGCCCCAGCACCAACGTCGAATGGCATACTTTTAATCCGGTGAATCTAGAGGCGAGTGCCGCCAACCTTCGCCAGGGCGCCCTCGATTTGTTGCTCCTGCGGCGCATGATCGCCGAGGGGCGTTTGGACTCCGAACAGCCGCTCATCGCTTTGGACCCGCAGCGTATCTTTTTCTTTGGCCACAGCCAGGGCGGCCTTAGTGGAGCGTTGGCGCTGCCGCATCTTGATGAGCTTCCTTGCGCTGTGCTCAGCGGCGCCGGTGCAGGCCTGACTCTAACGCTCCTCGAACGCAAAGAGCCTCTAGACTTTGCCGAGGCCTTAAAGGGCTGGGGCGGGTCTCAGAGCGATCTTTTTGCTGCGCATCCGATGATCAGCCTTATCCAACATGCCTTCGAGCCAAGCGATCCGATCAGCGCCGCTCCGCATTGGCAGCGGCGCGCTTTGCATCACCTGTTTTTAACCTCGGGGCGCCTGGACCAACAAACCCCATCGAGCAGCGCTGATGCCATGGCTATGGCCGCATTAATTCCTCAAATTGAACCCGTTGTCGAAGACCTATGGCGCCACGAACTCGAAGGCATTCTTCCCGTGAGCGGCCGCATCCAGGATAATGCGCAATGGCAAGATCGAAGTTATACGGCTGGCTATCGCCAGAGTCGCCAAGGTGATCACTTCGTCATTTTTAATTCCTCGCCATTGCGCCGTAGCGTGACTCGGTTTTTCACTGCTTGTGCTCGCGGTGAAGCGCTCTTGCAGAGC
>JAPKCE010000426.1 GCA_028823075.1 Myxococcota bacterium | reverse complement strand
TCTTCAACAAGAAATTTCACTTGAGAAAATGGCATCGCCGGGGCCTGCCGTTGCAGCACCGAAAGCGCGCGGCGCATCTCTTCGGGGAGCAGTTCGTTGTCAATACTCAGTAACTGCCCCAGTTTCATGGCGGCCCCTTTAAGCTCACCCATGGTCTCGGCTAGGCGCCTACCCGCGGCACCAAGGCGCTTGTTTTTCGCCTCGGCGCGCCCTTCGGCGTCGCGCAGAAGGTCGCCAACTTTATTGCCCATATAGCCGGCCGATGCCCCCAAGGTGGCGGCGCCAAGCTTACCCAAGCGAGCCCAACGGCTGGTGCGAAATTCCTTCGTCGACACGCTCGCTTCCTTTCGCATTGTCAAAATGGGATGGTAGCCTAGCAAGGAACCTGCAAGGAATAGCCATGTTCGGCCTAGCACTTTTAAGCATCGTCCACAGCCTCCCTTTGCACGATTGCTCTCAGGCGCGCCCCTGTTCCATCACAGCTTATAAAGATGCCGAGCCGGGCGCAGGGCGGGTGCTCGACTGGTACTGTCAAGACCATGCGTACGATGGCCATAACGGCACAGATTTCGGTATTGGCGGCTTTGTGGAGATGGACCGCGGCAGACCGGTGTTTGCGAGCGCTAGCGGGTTGGTCGAGGCGACAAACGACGGCGCCGCGGATCGTTGCACCAGCGGCCGCTGCCCGGGCGGTGGAGGGCTTGGTAATTTCGTCATCATTCGCCACGAAGATGGTAGCCAAAGCCGCTTCGGCCATCTGCGCCGAGGCTCGGTAGCGGTGGCCCGAGGCGATGCTGTTAATTGCGCCACCCAGATCGGCCAGGTCGGAAGTTCGGGGTTCTCCACCGGGCCTCATCTTCATTTCGAACTGCGCATCGACTCGGCACCCGTCGACCCCTTCGGAGGTGATTGCAACTCTTCGCCGGGGCTGTGGCGAAACCAGGGCAATTATAGGCAGATGCCAAGCGATGATTGCCCGGACAGCGCAGGGCTCGATGATGCCCAGTTCGTGGACGAAAACCTTCCCGACGGTAGTGCGGTTCTGAGCGCTAGCCGGGTGGAAAAACGCTGGGTTCTTCGCAACGTTGGCAACAGTGTATGGGACGAATCGGTACAGGCTCGATTACTCAGTGATGAGGCCTGGGCTGCGCAGCGCTTGCTGCCGCTCCAGGGCGAAGTCCAACCCGGCGAAACGACCACCCTTAGTCTGTATTTAGAGGTGCCGGGCGAGGCCGGCGAATGGGTTTATTTACGCTACCGCTTAGAGCGCGACGGTGTCCCGTTCGGCACCACTTTCTGGCTCGACCTCGTCAGCTATGATGCGGCATCCGATGTTGGGTTTCAAGGCGATGCTGGCAGCGCTGTGGTCGACACGGGTATCCAGCCTGAGCCGTCCAATACAAGCGGCTGCGGTTGCAGCCAAACCCGACCTCAGAGCCTTTTATTATGGTTGGGCTTACTCATCTTAGGCTGCCGAAAACGCTCTATTTCGAAGCAGTGAACTGGGCCATGACGCCACCCGTGTTAGGGTCGATAAGCTGAATTTCGGCGACCATTTTCCCGCCGCGTGTCAGCACCGTCCCAACCACCACCGCATCAACCTTACTAGCCATGCGCTTTTTTCGTCCATCGCTCATCTTAGCAAAACCGCGCAGCATGGACCGCTTGCCTAAAGCACAGCCTTTGCGCGCCCCTTTGAGGTGACCGAGCACCTGCTTGGTCAGACTTTTCGAATCAAACCCTGTAGCTCCCCGCAGAGTAAACTCAGCCACTGCGAGGCGAATTGGCTGCGCTTTAACGATGGCCCCCGGGTTGGCCATTCCCGAAATGGCGATGGCCGAAAAGGTCCCGCTGGCACTTTTCGATCGCACTTCGCTCAATTCGATCTCACCAAGCTCCTGTCCTCCACTCATGACCGACAAAACAGACCCTTCGGAGAGCATATGGTCGGACCCCAAATTGATGGTGACATTACCCGCCAAGTTCTTGAGCACGCGACCACTGTGTTGCTGCCTAGCTCGACAGATATTCGCCTCAATTCCTTTCCAGATCTGACCTCCAAATTTCGGGTCAAAGGCCACCATCGCTGCGCTGCCGCCACTGAGCTCCGAAGCCAAACCCATGAGCAGCTCTTCCAGAGCATCTGGGTCGCTCCAGCTTAGGCGCTTGACGATCTCCACTTTGCCCGAGTCCGTGCTCAGAAAACGCACGTTCAGGTTCATTTTTGAACCCAAAGCGCCCATCTCACCGACCACCAGATAGTTTGCATGAACCAACATCCCGAGTTCGATGATCTGGTCATCACTGGCCATCGCCATTTCGAGCTGCTTTTCCTCCATGACCTTCGCCATATGCTCGCGGTCGAGGACTTCGAAAGCGCCCTTTTGTGCCAGCATGGTGCCCAAGGTTTGGGCGATTATTGCAGCGCTGGTTTGGGTGGCTAAAGCCGATTTAAAAGGCATGATCGCAATGGTTTTTTTGTCGCCGGCCATCGCAGGTGCAGCAAGTAGACCCAACAAACAGACGAAAGAGATTTTACGCATCGGGTTTTTCCTTGGTTTTCGTGGCGGGTTTCGCCCGTTGTTGTTTCTTTGGCTCTGCCTTCTTTGTCGCAGGCTCTGCCTTCTTTTTCGCAGGCTCCGCCTTCTTTTTCACAGGCTCTGCCTTCTTTTTCGCAGGCTCCGCCTTCTTTTTCACAGGCTCTGCCTT
>JAPKCE010000425.1 GCA_028823075.1 Myxococcota bacterium | reverse complement strand
CGTCGTCGCAGCTTTCAAAGTTTTCGTCGTCGGCCGTCAGATCGGTGCGCGTGACCCCATCACCGCAACCGCCAATTTCACAGGCATTGGTGCAAGCGTCGGAATTATTGTCGTTGCCATCATCACAGGCCTCGCCGATCTCGATATGATCGTTGCCACATTTCGCTTCGGTTTGGCGCACGACAACCTGTTCGCCGCAAGACAAACTTAAAATGATACTTAGGGCGCCAAGCTGTTTAAAGGGAATCGAGGATAAACGCATGAATTGCTCCTAAGGCTGTAATAAAGCTTTGGCATTCAGGTTTGTTTTTTTCAAGTTGGTGGGTTTTTGCAGCAAAAAAAATTAGTCTTGGAGTCATTGGTGATATGTGGCGGTTAGTGAAGCGCATCAGGGGGTAGAGTCGCATGTTGAAAACTCGAATTATGGTCTTGATCCTAGCGGTCGTTTCTGGCTGCGCTACAGCGCCAGCGGCAACGGGTCACGCGCAAGCTAAGCACGCCGAGGCAGCCAAGGTTTCCGCCGCCGAGCGGCGCGCCGACGCCGAGCAAATGCTGGGCGCCAACCCGAATACGGTCGCTGTTTACGCGAAAGGGATGTGCTGCCCAAGCTGCGCTATCGGTATTCGTGTCAAACTGAGTTCGCTTGCCTTTGTTGACAGCCAGCGCTTCGATGGAGGCATCAAACTGAACGCAAAAACTCAGTTGGTCGTGGTAGCGGTTCGACCAGACAAGGTGGTTGATCGCCAAGGTTTGAGTTTAATGGTGCGCCGGGCTGGCTTTGATCCGGTCGACTATTTCTGGTTAGAAAACGGGGAGCTCAGAGACGAGTCCCTGTCCGAAAACTAAACTTCGTTGCGCCATCTAACCCTAACGTTTTTACTCGTTTTGTGGCCGGCAGTGAGCCTGGCCGAACAACCTATCTTTAACATGATGCCGCGCTGGGACAATGGCTGGGGTGTGCAGTTTGAGCATGAGGTTGAAGATTCCTCGGGCGAGCGCATGCATCTGCTGCATGTCGAAGGCGTGTATACCTGGCAGCGATGGATTCGCTTGACCTATAAGGTTCCGTGGCTGCTCAGTGAGTCCGCCCTAGGCAACCCGGTTTTGGCGCTACCGCTAAAGAAGTATTTTAATAATGATGGACGCAGCGGCTCGTTCTCGCTCACCCCTGAGGTCTCGCTTCCGCTGAGCGAAGTTACTCTCAAACTTGCCGGGCTGAGTCTGGGCTATTCGCAAGAAACCTACCGTACTACTGTCGATGTTTCCTTAGCAGCACATCTTCAGCGCAAGGGGCTCACCTTTACGCGTGCTGTCGACGAACTGCCCCTCGAATGGCAGCTAAATTTTGCCGCTGGTGGCAAGTATTACCCCTTTGATTCTGTCGGGAATTTACGTCTAAGCGCTGATTTCCGTTATCGGCCGGGTGGGGATTATGCGCTGCGCGCCGGGCCCGTTGCCTATTGGCGGATTAACGACCGTTGGCATGTGCAAGCTTCCTGGAAACGCACACTCGCGGCGCAGGGCTTCGATAGTGGGAATTGGATTCGTTCGGGGCTGGCGGTCGTCTTTTAAAGCTAAGGGCAACTGCCGCTTTGCATTTGCGCCAACTCTCCCTCCTGCTCCGCACCCTCTCGGCAAGCCTTGGCGTCGTCCTCGATCGGAAGGCGGTTGCATTCGTTGCTCACGCGCTCAAGAAGGTGTCCAAAATACCACATTAATGATTCGCCAACGTTGCGCCAACATAGGTCTCGCCAGGGCGACTCGCCGAAATCACAGATTGTCGGCAGAGCAGCGATTAAGTCCGCTTCTTCCAGACGTAAATACTGGTTTGCATACTCCATGAAAACGCCGCTCGCGCAAGGCGCTGCTTGCAAGCCGAGTATCTCGTCGCATAGTTCTGCAGCTTCGGGTGGGGTGACAAAGCCGCTGTTGGTTAAGCCGTGCCCGACGCCGTGGATACAGACGAAGTAAGTCTCGCTGTCGGACTCGGCAAAGGTTTCGCAGATGGCGCTAAATTGGCGTAATTCAGTAAGCACCGCCGCTCGACCACTCCGGCGAAAAATCGCATTAAGGTCACGCTCCTCGATCACGTGTTCCATCACCGAATGGCCACAGCCCTGTAAGCAGGTTGTTGGGCAATCCACGAGACTTTGCGCCGCGTCACCGTTGTTTGAATGGATTACAACTTCACCGACGAAATGCGCCAAAAGGTGGCAGTCGGTGATGGCGCCATCGCTGAGCAACTCTTCGGCGGCGCAGAGGGCGGCTTCGGGGCCGTCGCGCCGCGTAAGGTTTTGTATCCAGGGTTTCAGGCAGAGCTGTTTACGGTACCCGGGGGGTAAAGCGGCGCAGTTTTGGCCGGCGTCAGGGCTAGGTACAGCAACATCGCGGGTCGGCGAGCCTCCGGTGTCTCGGCCGCCGTCGCTGACGCTGACGCTCGTTCCGGCTTCGCCCGGGCCAGCGTCTTGCCGCGCTGGTCCCGAGTCCTGTCGCAGCGAGTTGGTGTCGGTTGTCACGACAGGCGCTGCGCTGGTGCAGGCCAAACAAATGCCAATCCATACGCCAGCTCTCGACATGATTTGGGCAGGACCTGTCAATGCGGCGCTCTTCTCTTGTCAAAGGTGTTAGGCTAGTTGCTGGTTCTCATCTCTTCGCTTTGGAGCGCTGAATGATCAAGCAGACCGCCGTGTTTTCTTTCCTTTAGTGTCGGTCGCTGCCCT
>JAPKCE010000424.1 GCA_028823075.1 Myxococcota bacterium | reverse complement strand
GTTGATTGACCCATGGCTGGCGTAATAATGGGCCTTGATATGGTCCATCGAGACGGTCTGCGCGATACCCGGTTGCTGGTACAGGTCGCGAACATAGCCAGACAGGTTCTGGTAGTCGCTGATCCGAGCCAAGTTGCATTTGAAATGACCGAAATACACGGCGTCGAAACGAACCAAGGTGGTGAAAGCGCGCCAGTCAGCCTCGGTGATCTCGGAGCCTGTTAGAAAGCGCCAGCGCCCCAGTTTATCCTCGAGCCAGTCTAAAGTATCAAAAAGCGGTCCGACCGCCTCTTCATAGGCTGCCTGGCTTGTTGCAAAACCAGCCCGATAAACGCCGTTGTTGAGCGTTTCATAAACTCGCTCGTTAATGGCGTCGATCTGGCTGCGCAGCGCCAGCGGATAAAGGTCGCCGGGAAGCGCCCCGACGGCATCGAAGGCGCTGCCAAACATGCGCATAATCTCGGACGACTCGTTGGATACGATGGTGTTCGTCTCTTTGTCCCAAAGAATAGGAACCGTCACTCGCCCACTGTAATTGGGGTCTGCGGCGGTATAAACCTGGTGCAGAAACTCCGCCTGTTGGATCGGGTCGGGTATAACGCCGGGACCTTCGGCGAAGGTCCATCCATCGTCGGCCATGTACGAATGCACCGACGAAACCGAAATGGCGTCCTCCAGACCCTTTTGTGCCCGGACGATCATCGTTCGGTGGGCCCACGGGCAGGCCAGCGAGATGTACAGATGGTAGCGGCCATAACGCGCCTGAAAGCCGCCTATACCGGAGGGCCCGGGCGATCCGTCAGGAGTTACCCAGTTGCGAAAGCTCGAATCTTTGCGAACAAAGCGCCCACCCGTGGAAGCCGTTTCGTACCACTTGTCGACCCATTTTCCGTTTTGAAGAAGTCCCATGGTGTCGCTCTTAGAATTATTGTTTGAAAGCGTTTAATTTCGCGCCTGAAGCAGCGGGTGAAAGATCGATTTATGAGCCATGGCATTGCCAACCCATAAGGCGACAAGAACCACAGCTACCATCATACCGGCCGGGTCCAGGGCCATGTGGTAGAAGGCGATGTTGACGATGATCGGGGCCAGTACTAGCAGCGCTAGCGGCACGAAGAAACCCGAAATCAGAGCCAAACCGCAGAGCAGTTCAAGGACTTTGATCAGGTAAATCAGTCCTGAGTTGGCGAGCAGGCCCATGAAGGCCTGTGCCGCCTCGGGTTCCGGAGGGGGGACTTTGCCCATCATGCCGGCGATCGCCGAGCCGGTGAACATCAGACCGGTGAGGACGCGAATTGTTGTGGGTAGATACTTTTTCATCATAACGTTCCTTTTCAAGGTGTTTTTTGCTTTCGGGCTGTCTGAACTGCCTTCGGTATTGAAAACATAGGGTCACTAAGTTATCGTGTAAATAGACAAAAATAAGATAGTAGCCATCTAAATATATGATAGGATGAGGTCATCGAAATCCATGCGCTTACGCTAGATCAGATCCGCCTCTTCGTCGCGGTCGCCGACGAGGGAAGCTTCTCGGCGGCAGCTCGCCGACTCCACCGCGTTCAATCGGCGGTCAGCTACGGCATTGGCAATTTGGAGAGCAACCTCGATGTACAGCTCTTCGAGCGTTCGGGGCGGCGACCCGTGCTAACGGCTACGGGCACGAGCTTGCTGTCCGATGCGCGGCAGGTTTTGAGTGCTGTCGATCGCTTCGGCGCGCGCGCCTCGGCTGTAGCTGAGGGCTTGGAGTTGGAGGTCAGCGTGGCAGTTTCTGCGCTCTGTCCCAGCGATCTGCTCATCGCCTTCGGTAAAGCCTTTCATGAACACTTCCCCAGCGTGGCATTGCGCGTTCAAACCGAGGTGATGGATGCGGTGCCGGGCTTAGTGTTGGACGGTACGTGTCAACTGGGGATATCCGGACCATTCGCCGAGGGCGACCTCAGGCTGGAGCGGCGTTTTTTGACCCATATCGCGTTGGTTCCCGTAGCCGCTAGCGACCACCCGCTAACTCAAAAAAATTCACCTTTGACACGCAGCGACCTGCGCGACGAAGTGCAGATCGTGATCGCTCAGCGCGCCGCGGCCGAGTCCGAGGTCAGTCATAGTGTTTTTTCTGCTAAAACCTGGCGGGTTGCAGACGTTTCTACAAAACTTGATCTCATTCGTGCCGGTCTGGGTTGGGGGTATTTGCCTTTGAATCTGGTCCAAGCCGATCTTCAGCGCGGCAGCTTGACCCAACTGGCGCTTGAGGAGCGAAGTCCCGAGCCGCTGCAAGTCCCCTTGTCGGCGATCACGCTGAGCGCATCGCCGCCGGGCCCAGCCGGTAGATGGCTTCTCGATCAGATGGCCGTAATTTGCGACACTTGCCCTAAGGCGGAGAAGGGCTAGGTTTCGACAATTGATATGGGTCTAGTGTTTGTCGGAACTGTGTTCTTCGCATAAGACTTTACAGTCCAGGCAGGGTTTCGACCCGCACCTTTATAAGGAGTCTTGTATGCCTCGTTTGTCAGTCTTTTATGTTCTCGCGATCAGCATCTTTTTTAATGCCTGTGCCGAACAGGTTGTGGTGCGAGATAAAGTCGGTCTTTGCGGAAACCAAGATGTAGAAACGGGCGAGCAATGCGATGACGGCAACTCAGACAATGGCGATAATTGCACCAATGGTTGCGAGCTGGCGCGCTGTGGTGATGCGGTCACGCGAACCGATTTAGGCCCCGACGACGAGGCTTTCGAAAGCTGTG
>JAPKCE010000423.1 GCA_028823075.1 Myxococcota bacterium | reverse complement strand
ACAGCTGCCACCAGCCGCAGCAGTATTGTTGCACAGCCCTAAGATGCACGTGTCATCGTTGCCACAGTCACAATAACTATCTGGTGCATATAAGCAAAGCGGTTGACCACTTGCGCACACAAATCCCTGCTGCTGACAATCGCTCTCGTCATTGCAAAAACCGTTAAACGCGCAGCGGCCAGCGATGCAAGCCATTTGCATCGGGCATAATTGGGTATCGTCGCAAACCTCAGGCACGCAGGCGCTCAACACATCACCATCACCCCAGCAAAACTCATCTTCGTCGCAGCCTAATTCACCGCAATCCCTGGGGGGGGGATTGTTCGGCGCGCAAGTTCCGGCGAACCTGGTATATGAAACCTCGCCAGAACAGTCCTCATTTTGAGCTACTTGCGTGCCACAAAAGCCGAGGATGCATCTGCCCCCTAACCGGCAATTTTCCTCTATTGTACAAGGACTTCCGAGTAGGAGGCAAAGTGGCTGTTCGATGCCGCTACCGTCAACAATCTTATCACAGTTGACGTCGCCGCATTCCTCGTTTGTGTTACAAAGATCGGTGAACTGACAATGGGGTTCCCGACCAGGTCCTGGCTCACAGCGCAAGCCCGGTTCACACAAGGAGGTCTCACCGCAAGTGGCCTGCGCGCAGTGCGGATGAACCCATTGCTCACCATTCAAATCAACCGCACGAATCTCCTGACATTGGGTACCGCCAGCGCAATTTATGTTGGGGTCGTCGCAAGGTCCGCCTTGCATTTGCTGGTGGTCTTCAACGCAGCGGCCGTCATCACAGCGTTGGCCCGATATGCAGTCACCTTCAGATTCACAAGGAAAAACGCAGCGACCACCCTGGCAGGTCAGGCCGGAATCTGCATCGCAAACCCCTTCATCCTGACATGAAATACATGCTAGCTGACCTGAGTTCCCGTCCTCAAGGCGACAAAACTCGCCAGCGCCTGCACGGGGGTTGCCGTTGCCGCAGATATCTCGACAGGGTTGAACACCCAGGCTCCCGGGTTGAACAGCCATGCCATGTAACATCTGGTTGAAATATCGGCGCGAGTTCCCTGCCCCTATAGCGCACCAGCCATCGTCACAGACCGCGCCAGAGGTGAAATAGCGGCGTTCGCATTGCGAGTTATCCTCACATTCTCGCCAATCGCAGGTCTCGGCGTCATCGGATTCTGGAATATGCGCACAATCGACAACGGTCGCCGCCGGGTTAAAATCTTGCATACCCTCTAAATACAAACTGCATGAGGCCTCCGGGTCGTCGTAACAAGCGAGCAGGCCGCATGAATTATCGTCGAGAATGTAGCCGAGTCGCCCGTCGCGTAAATCGTCAAAATCGTGGTCGTCGTAGACACAGCGGCCATGCATCTGTTCAACGGTTTGGCGTTCAAGGGGAAACTCAACACATGGCCGATCCCCATCGCAATCACTATCGCCGGAGGGGCAGATCTCGTCAGGTCGTCCACATTTCGGTTCGGTCTCACCAAAATCGATACATCGATCGCGTCCCTCGTTATTCCTTTCTCTACACTGGTCATCGCCGGTGCAAATATCGCCAAGGTTAACACAACGCCCTTGGGTCATAGTTCGTAAGGAATCAGCGGCTGGTTCGTCAATTTTCACCGAATGGCAGTCCGCGGAATAATTAGAGTTTTCAGACTTCCAAAAGCACCAATTCTCCGCGTCACAGCTTTGCTGGCATGGGGAGTTCGAGCTTTCTTGGGGCCCGGCGTCGGCGCCAGCCCCAGCGTCATCGCGAACCCCAGCATCATCGAAAGTCCCAGCGTCGCGCCGCATCTCGTTATGACCCTCACTGCGCTCGGGGGTGGCAGCCTCATCGCTTAGGGAAAAACAGCCCGTCATAACAAGAACTAATGCGCCAAAGGTTCTCATCATTCATCCCCAAAGAAAACGGCGTAGGCCGCTATTCCGGCACCAACGATCATACCAGCGTTGCTTACCGGTTGCATCCATTTGTGGCGTTCAAGGTTTGATTGCCATTCGTCCATCATCCACTCGGCATCGTCTAAGGATGCCTCGTCCACTTCGTCATTGTACGTAATCATCGCGCCCTCCACCGAGCCCGCCGACCAGCTGCCGCCGCCGGCCGATAAACCGACCAGGCCAAGGCCCGCCCACAACAAGGGTCGTTTAAAAACGCTGTCGGTTGGGCTCACAGAAACCGCTGTCGTAACGCTTGCCGCGCCAGTCGGGGTCGGCTCGGGAGCTTTGTCTTCTTCTGCCACGCCAAAAGCCAAATCGACTACTTCTTGCACCGCTAAGGGCAAAGCACGCAGCAGCGCCGCTTCGTCTTTGAGGATTTTATTAACCCGCCCAACGACCTTGGATTCTTCGACCGAGACCAATTTGATGTTGAGGATGAACTGACTGCCGAATTTACCCAAATCGCTGACCAGCATGAAGGGCACGCCGAGAGCGCCTCCCAGCTCGGCTAAGCAGCTGTCCTGGTCGCAGCCAAGGGCAGATTTTTGCGCTTCTAAATCGATTATATCGCGCATGTCGGAGCCCGAAATAATACTGCTAAACTGATCCGTTGCGTCGAGTTTTGAGATGATGGTCTCGTTGAGCAAACCGCCGATGCTGGCATCGATGCCGCTAGCGAGTTTGAGATCCATAACCGCCAAGCCAGACGTCTCACCCTCGGACGAGGAGGCTACCTTGGCAGCAACGGGCGCAGCGGCCTTGACCGGGGCGGCCGGCGTTGGC
>JAPKCE010000422.1 GCA_028823075.1 Myxococcota bacterium | reverse complement strand
GCGATTCCACAAGCACGCTCCCGGCGCAACCAACGATCCAATTGGCTAGCGCCTGCCCGGCAAATTCGTGGGTCGTAAAACAGCCGTCAACGATGCGAATATCAGCGCCAAAGTAGTCGCGCAGCATCCAGTCGGCGTCCTCGTCGTGCAGCCGCAGGACCAAGCGCTCCGCCAGATGCCCGTCGCTCAGTTTGGCGAGGCGTCGCAACAAACCGGCACGGTCCGGCGCCTTGCCCGTCGATTCTTCGAGTTGCCAGCTTTGCAAATCTTCGATGCGGTCACTGCGAAACAGACGCGGCGCTTGACGCTCAAAACACCAAGCGCCGAGATACATCTGCCCTTGATGGTCGACCAGCGCCGAAGGCTGAACACGTCGCCACCCCCGCCCGTTCTCAGACTCGTAGAGAATACGCAGGCCGAGCCCCTCTTCGATAGCGCTCTCGATCTGTGCCCGCCAACGGTGCTCGGCGCGCACCGCCAAACGGCCGCGCAACGTAGCCAAACGCTCAGCCTCGGAGTTGCTCAAGCGCAAGCGCAAGGCTCGCTGCAAGTGAGCAAGGCGCCGTGGCGCAACCCCCAAACGGTCCAAGCCGATTAACAAAGCGCTCGCTTCGTCGGCGCCTAAAGGCAGTTCTTGGTCCAAGCCCGCAGCGTAAAAGACGGTGAGCTTACCGCTGTCGTCAAGCTCCCAATCGATGAGCTCGTCGGGACTAGCGGCGGCGTCGAAGCTGGAATCAACGGTTTGTAAAAACCCCTTCAGAGCAATTTCGGAGAGCCCAAAGTCATGAGCAAGCTCGCTCAACGCGATGCCTTCATCACCCAGATCAGCGGCGCGCTCGATGGCTAGGAAAAGCCGGGTCGTTTCGAGAAGTTGAGGTTTCATGAGCGGAGCCGATCGAGGCGCTCGAGCAAAGATGCCTTAAATGGCTCTGGTGACAACACCGACCAACCGGCCCCGGCGCAGAGCCAGCGCATCAATGCGAGTCGGTTACTACAGCGAACTACAGCGCCCGAGGCGTCCTCGCTGACGACCATCAAGCCACCCGGCAGCGGGCTCGCCAAGGGGCCTCGGCGCAGTTCAACACAGATCGGCGCTCCATCCACCCGATGCCAATGCGACCAGGGAGGCTGACTACGTTTTCCTTTTCCCCCGGCAATCGCTTTAAGGCCGGCGGACATGCGATCGAGGCGAAAACTTCGGTCTCCCCGGCGCTGACGATCAAAACCCGTGAGGTACCAATAGCTGCCGCGCAATTCGAGCAAGGCGTCGTCGAGTTCTACCTTACGGCTGCGCTTGGCCTCGCGAGTTCGGTACTGAAAACTCAAGGAGCAGCCGCTCTCCAAAACTTTCAACACCCTCTCCAGCTGCGCGTCGCTTCGCTTGGCGACCTCTTCTGCTACCGGCTGTTCGAGCAATTTCGCCAAGGCGTTAAGCGCCGCTGCGCGCAGGGGCATCCCGGGCACCGAGACGAGGCTATCGGCGGCTGCCGCAAGCAACAATCGGTCCGAATGCGAACAGCGTAACGAGGGCGCCATGGCATGAGCCAAGCGGTAACCCAATTCTTCGCCGTTATCGTCGCGCGCCACTTCGAGCGGCCAACCCATCTCGCGCAGTCCGGCCTTGTCTCGCTCAAAGGTGCGCGCTCGGCTTTCGAGTTTGGTACGCTCGTCGGCGTAGGCAGGATGAGCGGCAAAGATATCCTGCCGGTTCAAAGGGTGGGCGCTGCGCCGCAATAAGGTGATGAGGCGCAACCAGCGCTCGGTTCGATCCATGGCTTGACGGTGCGGTATCCGCTCCTCCTTTTCCAGCCAAAAAACACAAAGCCTCCGAATCGCTCCGGAGGCTTTGCGCGTGAGACGAACGCGAGAGGCGTTACTACTGCGGCGGTGCGCAGACTCCCCAAGGCGAATCAGCTAGGCTAGCGTGCAGGGCCGACATCGGTTGGCAAACCGTCGCGGCGCCATCCATCTCCGGGCAGTCATCGTTTTGGCCGAGGCGGCAATAACCGAGGCAGACCGTGCCTTGGCCGGTTGCCAGGCAGAAGGCGCCTTGGACACATTCATCCGCGCCAAAGCCACCACCAGCGAGTAAACCGCTTTCGCAGGGAGCGCCCACCGCAAGTGAGCCAGCGGCACCACAGTACGTATTAGGAAGAGCAGCGCTTACCGGCTGGCAACTTTCGGAATCTGCACAAGTCGAAGCCTGGGCGAAAGGCTCGCAGCCGGCACCATTGGCGACACCGGCAATGCAAAAGTTAGCCTGGGGATTGACCGCAAGGCACAAGCCGTCGGCAGTGGCGTGGGCGTCACAGGCCAGCCCGGCACCTTCACAGACATTGGGCGCACAAACGGTGCTTTGCATGCATTGCTCGTGACCGGCGCATGCCGGATGCTCGGTGCATAGGGTGCCGCAGTATTTTTGGCCCTGCTGATCTTCTAAAAGGCATTGCGTTCCTTCGGCGCAGTCGTCGTTGCTGGCGCATTGGCCATACGCCGAGGACTTACAAACGCTGTTCTCGCAAACCTGACCTTCGACGAGGCAATCGCTGTTCTGGGTGCAACCGGCGGGTTCGACGCATTGACCGACGTCATCACAACGTTGGCCCGCGGGGCAGTCGTTGTCCGCAGTGCAACCGGCCTCGACTTCAACGCATGCTTGGTCGACGCAGCGCTCGTTATCGGCGCAGTCTCGGGTGCGGGTACATTCTGGGGCTGCGGCGCCGGCATCGGTGTCACCACCACCGGAAC
>JAPKCE010000026.1 GCA_028823075.1 Myxococcota bacterium | reverse complement strand
CGGGGAACGTACGCCAACTGGAAAACACGGTGCGGCGCTTGGTGATCATCACAGGTGAAGGCGAAATTCAGGCGCGGCATATCCCAGAAGACTTAGGTTTCGACCTCAAAGCGCTGGCCGAAAAGCTTGAACAACCGGAGAGCGAGCAGCCTGTCTTACCAACAAACGAAACAACCCAACTCCCGGCGCAAGGCCTAAAGCTGCGCGAGCTCTTGGTTGATCTCGAAAACGACTACATCGACCAGGCGCTGATACGCACCGACGGCAACCGTAACCAAGCGGCGCGTTTGCTCGGCCTTAATCGCACCACCCTCGTCGAAAAACTGCGCAAGCGCGGCCGCTAAAAAAATCTATCGAGGCGAACAGCATAACTGGTCCGGCTTTTGCAAGTCGCACGAGCATGCGTTGTCTAATTCTAATTCTCGGCATGATCACGGCGTTTTCAACAGACGCTAAACCGCGGGATATGAGCCGCTATTCCGAAGTACAACACAGCGTTTTCCCGGCTGGAGTGAGCAGCCGATCTCGGGTTGAGCGAGTTCCCCTGCAGGCGGCATTCGATCTGATCATCCCGGGCGCCAACTTTGGCACGCTCAACAAACTTCAAAAACGGCGCCCGGCATTGGTCGACCGAATCAACGAAATTCCTCAGGGAAAGCGGGAGCCAAGGCGCTATCGTTACGCCGTTAAAATCTACAACTTTGACGTCTGGTCGAGGTACAGCGGTGGGCGCTTTCACCTTTACATCGCTCGGGACCGAGCTCCTTACGGAGGCGGTATCGAAGTTCCGATGATGCCTTATTACCCCGAAGTTGAAGTACCGGAATTGCTAGTCGGTGAGCCCGCCTACTTTCCTTTAAATGCGCGCAAGGAGCGAGACGAAATCCTTCAGCGGGGGGAAAAGCTGAAAGACAAGCAGGCTAAAACACAACAAACAGCTTTCGCTTTGCAGGTTTTTCGAGCCGCTCAAGAATACAACGCGGCTTTGGAATTCCTTGACCAACCCGAGCTTGAAGAAGCGCAACTCAAGGCGATGAGCCAGCGCGCTCAGCGGGCAGTGTTGCTTTTTGGAAACCATCCAGCCTCATACGATGCGAAACACTTGATCAGCGAAATTGTTTTTGAAACAGCCGCTATTGACGGCGAATGGGACCAAGCGATCAGCAACCTGATGGAAAGGGTGAAAGAGGTGCCGCGGACAATGGATCCGAACCGGCAGTTGCGCTTCCAGCGCGCTATTTACCGTCTCGGTCGGGCTCGCTACGATCGCAACCGCCCTGGCGATCTGGACTCAGCAGCAAGAAGGTTTAAACAAGCCGGTCGAGTTTGGACAAAAGATACCAAGCCCAAACTTGAGAATCAGTTGGTCGCTCTTTCCGAGAAGGGTGGCGACGACTTTGCTCACGGGAGCGCCGCCTTGGACGCTGCAAAAGAGATTGCCGCCGCTGCCGAGGTCGCCGAACTCGAGACCAGAATTCAACTCGATAAGAGCACCAAGCAGGAGAGCTTAATCCGCAAGTTCCTTACGTTGCGCGGTAACCTCGCCGACGTTGCTCGATACAGACTCGGCACCCGGCTGTATGCGCTGCGGCGCTACGAATTGGCGGCTCCTTTGTTAGCAGAAGCTTACAAACAATCTTCGACCATGGCCCACGAGCAACCGGCGATGGCCATGATCGTCGCCGAGAGCATCCGCATTCTCGGCGACGAAAAGGCTTCACAGCGCCTGATCGAACGACTGCTCAAAAGCGACCCTCAAGGCCGAGGCGGTTCGGTAGCAGGGCGCTTTGATGAGGACGCTAGTGCCTACGCCTTCGCGCTGGTTCGACTGGGAGATCTGGTTTGGAAAGGTGGCGACCGCGAACGAGCAAAGACTCTTTACTCTCGCGCTGTCCGCGACTTTGCCAAGACTGAGGGGGGGTTTTTAGCGCGCATACGACTGGTTGAAGTCACAGGCGAGGTCCAGGCCGAGGACTTTCCTCTCGAGGTCTTCCGCCGGCTACAAAGCAAGGTAAGCCGACTCAGCGAATCGAGCGCTGAGGAGAGCATGTATCGAGAGGCTAGGGCCCGCTTCCTGCGCGGTGACTACGCTCTCGCTCACGAAAAACTACTGCAAATCGAAGACCTATTTCCAGGGAGCTTCCTGCTCGCCCAGGACAGCGGCCTGCTGGACCGCACGCGCCTTAGCCTGATGGAAGGCTACAGCAACCGCGGCGAATACGGCGAAGTGGTCGAAGCATTTGTTCTGGCAGGGGATAAGATTGACCAGAGCCCCGTAGCGGCGCGCACCTTATACCTTGGAGGCCAAGCCCTTAGGCAGATGGGACTTCTGCGCCAAGCGATCAAAGCATTTCAGCGCGCCTTGGCGACGGTCGAGGTGCGCAACGACGGAAAACAAGAAGAACAAGTGTTGGTCGAGTTGAGCAATGCTTATTTGGAAAATCTGGATCTTTTCCGAGCTCGCCAAACCCTTGAGTATCAGGCCGCTCTTTTTCCAAAGGGCAAGCATATAGGCGCAATGTGGTTGCTGCGCGGGCAAGTTGAAGAGGTCGCAAAACGGCCAGATCGGGCGATATCGGCCTATCGAGAAGCGGTGAGTTTACTCAAAGAAGATCTGCAAAAAGCCCAGGCATTACTGCGAATTGGCCGCTTGGAGTCAGCCCGCGGGGCGCCAGCGAGCGCTGCAGCTGCATACGGTCGAGCGATCGAACGTTTTGATGCGATCGCCGCCGAAAAAACGATCGATGGACATGTCGATGCCTTTTTCGAAATGGGCGACGCCTTTTACCGCCTGCGTAATTGGCGCCAAGCC
Source organism: Myxococcota bacterium (assembly GCA_028823075.1). Lineage (GTDB taxonomy): Bacteria > Myxococcota > UBA4151 > UBA4151 > UBA4151 > CACGMS01. The sequence continues at coordinate 9,992 of JAPKCE010000026.1, read as the reverse complement.
GCTCGCGCCTACGATTTAGGTTCCAGCAAAGCCGACCCAGAAGATGGACGGAAAACGATGGCGAAATTCAGAATCGGGGAAATTCGCGCCATTTTAGGCGACCTGGCAGGAGCCTTGCAAGACTGGAAGGTGCTAGCAGCCGAAGGTGAAGGACTTTGGCAAACCATGGCTGCTGGTGCCGTCGAAGACCTGACCTGGCGCTTACGTCATGACGGTCTGCTCAGTGAGAGGAGGTAGAGATGGATAAGGTCGCTCGCGCCGCTATGTTGGCCCTGGACCTGCGCATGGAGCGCAGCGCTGTCTTAGCAGCGAACATCGCAAACAAGGATACTCCAGGGTACACCCCGCTCGAACTGAAGTTCTCTAACACCCTCTCGGACGCTCTGGATGGACGCTCCCGAGGCTCAGGCCTGAGTGCTCCGGATGAAGGTCTGGCGATACTCGGTGACCCAAAGCATGGACGCGGCGAGGTAGTCTTTGATCCGGGCCGGGTGCCTGGGGAAGACGGCAACTCGGTCGATCTTGATCGCGAAATAAATCGACAGATCGACAACGCCATTGCCTATCAGGCGACAACGAAGATAATAAAGAAAAAACAAGGGTTTATAAGTTATGCCCTGAGCGGGAAGTAGGACTAAACCATGAATTTACGCACCATCCTCCGCCTCAACTCCGCCGCCATGAACGTGGCGCGCACGCGGCTTAATGTCACCGCTGCCAACATGGCGAACGCCGAAACCACACGCACGCCAGAGGGTGGTCCCTACAAAAGGCGCATGGTCATCGTCGAGGCTCAGCCCCTTAAAGATGACCAAGGTTTTGCCGTCGGTCGCCATCACGGCATGAGCCTGCGCGAGCCCACAGCTCTGAACATCGCAAAAGATGAAGCGGCCGCCCGCCTAGAATACGATCCCAGTCACCCCGATGCTAACGCTGATGGCTACGTCTCCAAGCCGAACATCGATGTGGTCACTGAAATGGTTAACATGATGGCGGCGACTCGGGCTTACTCAGCAGCCACCAACGCCACCAAAAGTGTCAAGGCTATGGCGCAAGCCGCATTAAACATCGTCACCTAAGGAGAAGATCATGAAAATACGCCCAGACATGGTTTCAGCCGTCTCCCTGAAACCTAACAAAATGCCTTCGGGCAACGGAAAAGGCTTTGCAGAACTGCTTGCAAAACAGGTTGCTGAGGTCGACCAATCGCTTAAGGTTGCAGACCAAAAATCAGCGGAGCTTCTCGTCGGAAGGGGTTCACTTCACGAGACGATGATCGCCCTTGAAGAGGCGGGTATTCAATTACGTGTTGTAGGCGCTGTTCGTGACCGAGTGGTCAGCGCATATCAAGACCTCACCCGCATGCAGATCTAGGATTAAACGATGGAAGCGTTGAGCGACTACGCCAAGCAATTGGCGCAAATCTGGGATAATATGAGCAAGCGCCAGCGCGGCGCCTTGGTAGGCTTAGTCTCAGTCGTGTTGTTGGGACTTGCCTGGATCACGGTGGGCCAGCGCCCCCATGCGATGCAGATTTTGTTCGCTGATCTAGAACCTGCCGACGCCGCGGCAATTCGCGACGCCCTATCGGCGCGTAAAGAGCCCTTCGAACTGGCCGATCAAGGCACCTCAATCCGCGTTATGCAGGGGCGTGTGCATACACTGCGCTTGGATCTAACCGCGGAAGGGCTGCCACGCGGCGGCGGCGTCGGGTTCGAGATTTTCGATAAAAGCGGCCTGGCAATGAGTCAGTTCCTACAAAACGTGAACTTTCGTCGTGCGTTGGAAGGGGAACTTTCGCGCACCGTAGGAAGCCTCAACGAAGTGCGTTCAGCGCGCATTCATCTGGTGATCCCGAAACGGCGTGTCTTTTCCGACGAACAACAACGCCCCACCGCCTCCGTGGTGTTACATTTAGGTGGCGGCGGCCTGGGAACCCGCACCGTCAAAGGCATTGCTCACCTCATCGCCTCGGCGGTCGAAGGCATGCAGGCTCGCGACGTCACTATTCTCGATCAACTTGGCAGCGTTTTGCAACGAGCTCAGACGGGCGAGGGCTTCGAGGCCATGAGCCAGTACGAAGAACAAGTGCGTGGCCGCGAAAAAGACCTCGAGCGCCGCATCACAGTCTTACTCGAGCCGATGCTCGGAGTAGGCAACATTCGCGTTCAGGCTAATATGGAATACGATTTTGATGCGGTTCAGAGCACCAAAGATTTGTACGACCCCGAACGCCAGGTGGTGCGCAGCGAAGAACGCACCGAAGAAGAACGAGAGATCGAAGGTGCGCGAGCAGCCCAGGGCGGACAAGCGGGAGCCGAAGCGAACGAACCGGGGGGCGAAGGCTCCGTCGCCGCTGCCGGGGGCGCCTCAAAAACCAAACGAGGGACCGAGCGCTCAAACTATGAGATCGATAAAACCACTGAAGTCGTGGTACGCCAAAGCGCTATTTTAAAACGGATGAGCATCGCGGTTTTGGTCAACGCAAGCGCCGCTTCAGTGGCAGAAAACGCCGGCGAAAAGGCGCAAAGCTTAAGCGAAGCTGAGCTCAAACAAATTCGTGATTTGGTGGCTAGCGCAAGCGGCTTTAATGATAAGCGCGGCGACGCCATTCAGGTGGTGCAGAGCCCCTTTCAAACCAACGGTTTGGAGATGCCCGAAGCGGCCATGGATTTGGCCGGCATGATGCCCATGGTTCAAGGCGTCGTCGCCCTGATTATCGCTTTGATGGTTGTCTTTATGGTGGTTCGACCTCTGCTCGCTCAGTTGGGCGAGATCCGCCCCGAATTGGTCGATGCCGCGGCCCTACCGGGAACGGTTGAGGATGTCGCCAAACGACTCGAAGAAGCCGAGCGCGAAGCAGCCGGTCGAAAGATGCTGGAACAAAGAAACTCGGTGGTAGAATACGCCAGCGAAGAACCAGAAAAGACGGCCGAGATATTGCGCGGCTGGCTAGGCGAAGGGTAGGCCGGCTTGGCAGAAGAAGAAAACGTACTTAGCGGCGCTCAAAAGTCAGCGATTCTGTTGCTCGCCATGGGCGAAGAGGCAGCGGTCAGTGTGATGCGCAACATGCGTGACGACGAGGTCAGTCAGATCGGCGAAGCCGCGGCAGGTTTAGCCGCGCTTAATGTCGATACGGCCGAAAAGGTGCTCGAAGAATTTTCCGAGATCATCGGCGCCTCCTTCAACCTCACGGGCTCGGACGATTACGTTTACCGACTCAGCGTGCGCGCATTTGGTGAGGATAAAGCCGCAAAACTGCTCAAGGAAAACGAGGGTGAAGCCTTGTTTCGAGAGCGCATCGAACGGATTGATCCCGTTGCTTTGGCTGGTATATTAAAAAAAGAACAACCTCAAACGATCGCCATGGTGATGAGCAGCTTGGGAACCGAACGCGCCGGCCGAGTGCTGGTTCATCTCGACCGTGACCTGCGCCAGGATATCTCACTTCGCTTGGCCCATTTGGACCGCATGTCGCCGGATACATTGCGTGAAATACAGACCGCGCTTGCTGACGAGTTAGGCAGCTTTGCGGCCGGAAAAATCAACGGCCGAGAATACGTCGCTGAGATGCTCATCGGCATGACCCGAGAAGACCGCGACGAAATTCTCAACGCCATCTCCGATACCGATGTCGAACTCGGCGAAGAGATTCGCAAACAGATGTTCACCTTCGATGACCTGCTCAATCTCGACCCCCGAGGCATGCAGCGCTTGGGTCGTGACGTCGATAATAACGACCTCATGATGGCGCTCAAAACAGCCTCCGAGCCGATGAAAGACCATTGGTTTAACTCGATGTCGACCCGTGCCTCCCAAATGCTGCAAGAAGACCTCGAAGCCATGGGACCAGCTCGCTTGCGCGAGGTTGAAGAAGCGCAACAAAAAATCGTTCAGACCGCACTGTCGCTCGCCGAATCTGGCGAACTCGATCTGGGCGGCGATGAGATGGTGTAGACCATGGCAAGTTTAGGTAGGGAGCACAGCAGCGCCGTGCTGCTCAATGTCAAACCCGAGGACCTGCGAGAAACGCTCTTTAGTCGTGCTCTTCCGGGCTCAGGCGAAGCCAAACCGCTGGCCCTAGCACAGACTGCTCCGGCCGCTGGCACCCCAGACCTTGACCCTCGAAGCTTAGCGCTTTTAGTGCGCCCGGAACGCTATCAGGAACGCCTCGCTCGGCAACAAAGCGACCTGGAGAGCCAAGAGGGAACACTGGAGATAAAGGCTGAACAACTCGGGCAACTCGATGCTCAATTGGCGCAGCGGGAAATTGAACTCGACGCTCGTGAGGCTGAGCTTGAGACCCTGGTGCTGAGTGCGGTCGAGCAACGCGTAGAAGAACTCGCCGAACAACGCCTCAGCGAAGATCGAATGCGCCTCGCTTCAAGCATCACGCAACTCGAAGCGGTCGCCCATGGGCTACTCGACCAAGCGCGCTTAGACCTGCTCGAATTGGCGGTGAAAATTGCAGCCAAAGTCATAGGCGCCGAACTCCAAGCTCGGCCGCAAGCACTTGTCGGCCTAATTCGCTCCGCCCTTGAAGCGGCAGCCCCGAACGGACAAGTCACGCTGCAACTCCACCCCAAAGATCACGCGATGTTAAGTAAGCGGGGTCCACAGGTACTCGGGCGTTTGCCGGCGAACATCACGATTCAGCTTGCGGCAAACGAAGAGGTCGACCGCGGCGGTGTCATCATCGCCTCAGCGGCGGGGCGCGTCGACGCAACCATCGCCAAACGCTTACAGCGCGTAGGTGCTCAACTCACCGAACTCGCGGAGGGTTAGTGGCATGGCCCTCTCAAACCGACTTTTTGATTTTGAGCGCGTCGACGAGTTGCTTGCCGCTGCGGACCCTTTGCCGCGCTGCGGCCGTGTGCTGCGCGCCTCTAAGCATATGATCACCATCGATTTGCCGGGCGTCCGCGTGGGGCAACAAGTCGCGATCGGCAACGGTACCACGCAACGCCTCGGCGAGGTGGTCGCTGTCGAACAAAGACGGGCGCTGGTGATGCCCTATTCGAACATGTCCGGGGTCAGCGCCGGCATGAACTGCGAAGCTCGGGCTCAAGTCGACAGGGTCGCTGTTGGTGAAGCGTTTTTGGGGCGCGTTATCGACCCACTCGGGCAAGCGTTGGATGGTATGGAGGATCCCGTCGGCGAGGCGCGTAGGGCTCTGCGCAGCGAAGCCCCCAACCCCTTTACGAGGCGAAGAATCGATACACCCATGCCGGTCGGCGTGCGCGTTGTCGACGCGCTTTGCACGCTTGGCGAAGGTCAGCGAGTCGGCATTTTTGCGGGCTCTGGCGTCGGTAAATCGACCCTGCTCGGGATGATGGCAAGACATGCCAAATGTGACGCTGTGGTTATCGCCTTAGTCGGCGAGCGCGGTCGTGAAGTCCGCGAGTTCATCGAGCGCGACTTGGGTCCAGAAGGCCGCAAACGCGCAGCCCTAGTCGTCGCCACCTCGGATAAAAGCCCCGTTTTGCGCATTCGCGCCGCCGAATATGCTGTAGCGCTAGCCGAGCACCTCCGCGATCAAGGTAAAAGTGTACTTTTCTTAATGGACTCGATCACCCGCTATGCTCATGCCCTGCGCGAGGTCGGTCTAGCTTCTCACGAGCCCCCAGCAACACGCGGTTATCCGCCTTCGGTTTTCGCAGCCATACCCGCCCTTCTGGAGCGCCTTGGTAACGCCGAGGGGGCAGGGTCAATCACCGCGCTGGTCACGGTTTTGGTCGAAGGTGACGATTTAGATGAACCGATCTCCGACACCGTCCGTGGGGTGCTCGATGGCCACCTGGTTCTCAGCCGAGCCCTCGCCGAACAGGCGGTTTGGCCTGCTTTTGACCCGCTGGTCAGCCTCAGCCGGTTGGCGACGAGCGTGGCCAGTGAAGAACACCTCCAAGCCGCCCAAAAACTACGCACCCTGCTGGCTCGCTACAACAACGCCGAAGAGCTAATCCGTCTTGGAGCTTATACCCTGGGCAGCGACGCCGAAGTGGACTTCATGATCGAGAACCGCCCAAAAGTCCTTGAGTTGCTTTGCCAATCGGCCAGCGAAGAAAGTAACTTTTCGGCTACAGTCGAGGCCCTTATAGGCCTGCTTGAAGGCGCCCCATGAAGGCCTGGATGCTCGTCGGTTTAGCGGCTCCCGTGCTGGCGGTCGCCCCCTTTGCCTTGCCGATCTGGGCGCAGAGTAAAGCTGCCACCGAGGCGGTCACAAAGGAGATAGTGAAAGAAAAGCCGCCCGACGAAACAGCGACCATAAAAGAGGAGGAGGAGCTGGTCAACGAGCGTCGAAAACGCACCATCATCAACGATGTCATGCGCTGCCCGAAACGGCCAACTGACCAACAGTTTCGAACTTACAACCTGCTCAACGACCAAATTATTAAGCTGAAACAGAAGACGGCTAGGCAGAAAGCAGCCGAGCGGCGACTCGCCGATCTGCGCCGCCAAATTTTAGCCCAACGCGACGAGTTACTAAAGCTTCAACGACTTCTTGACGAAAAACTGACTGATAAGGAATTGAGCGAAGCTGAGGCTCGCGCCAAGCGCATTCGTAAGTTGGTCAAGATACTCGAGGTGATGCAGCCCCAGGCGGGGGCTCAGACCGCAACCGGCCTAACCATGGATCTGCTTGTCGAGTTGCTGCTGCGCATGAAACCGAAAAAGGCTGCGGGTATTCTCAGCCTAGTACCGGGGCCTCTCAGTTCACGTACGTTTGAAGAGGTCAGCAACCGGCGTAAGGGCTTGATCGAAGCTTTGCTCGAGAGGGTGGAAGGACAATAATGAAACTAGAATTACACACAGCACCGTTTAAAAAGTCGCCTAACGAACCGCGGAAACCCCGAAACAACCCGGGGTTTCGTAAAGTTCTGAACGAGCGACTCGACCAGAAAAAGGCATTAAATTCCCGCCAAGAAGTCGATGCAAACACTACGGCTCAGGAGCCTCAAGCGCTGGAAACACCGGAAACGCCCGACGATGCCGAACTCAACTCGACAAGCGATGAGTCGCAAAATGAGGACAGTTCAAATTCGTTTGAGGAAGCAAACGAAGAAGCGATGGAACAGGCACTAAACAGCGAAGAGCTCGATGAAGAGGCTGTACCCGAGGCTTTTGAAGGTGTTGCTCAGGCCGTACTGATCGATGTTGAAGAGACCGAACTGGTGATCGTTCCGGTATTCACCCCTATCGCTAACGAGATCACAAGCGGACTAGCCGCAGGGTCCGCGCCGATCGATTCGGAACCCGTTTTGAACGACTGGTCCAACGCGTTTACAGCAAAGGCCGGCGAAGCTTTGTTGACCAGCGATGAAGTTGATAAAGATATGATACAAAACAACGTAACGCCGCGCGGCTTTGATGGCGGCGCCATCGCGTTGCCAAAAAACTTCCAGGCGACGATCCTTCACAGCCCGATTAGCCTTGATCTGAACCCGGTTCAAAGCAGCAATCAGATCGCTGATCTCGTTGAGTTGCAGATCCAAAACAGTAAAGCCCCGGACGGGGCGAAAAGTTTGAGCGTCAGCTTAAACCCTGAAGGCTTTGGGCGTTTGCGCATCAAAGCGACGAGCGACGGCGCGGTGATGCGCGTCAAACTCCAACTCGAAAATGCTGACGCCGCGAAGATGATCGAACGGCTCATGCCGCAACTCGAAGCGCAAATTGCCGCTTCGGTGGCCATGCCGGTGGAGTTCGAATTGGTACAAGAAGACCTCATCGGCGACGACGAACTGGCGCAACAGTTTGCTGAGGGAGGCGACGATAGTGGTGAGCAAGCGGCCACCGATCAAGACAGCTCTTCCGAGCTTGTGAACGAATGGACACAAGCGCTTGAAGACCCCGTTCTCGGGCGCGGTCAAACCCTTCACGTGGTGGCATAAAAGATGGCTCTTTCAAGTGTTCAAACCGACTTTCTCCTACAACCCGGCAGCCGTCCTAACGATGATGGCGCCAAAAAAGATATGGACCGCGAGGCGTTTTTGAAACTGCTGGTCGCCCAACTCAAAAATCAAGACCCGCTCGAGCCAATGGAAGATGTCGAGTTCGTCTCCCAGCTCACCCAGTTCTCAAACCTTGAGCAGGTGATGAAAACCAACACCAAGCTCGACGAGTTATCGATGGCCACCGGCGCTCAAGTCTCGGCCCAGGCCATAAACATGGTGGGCAGGACAGTGATCGTTCCCGGAGATCGCATGAGCCTTCCTTCCGAAGGTAGCGTTGAGATGAAAATCGACGTGCCATCAACCATCGTCGGCGGTGAAGTCGAAATTCTCAACGACCAAGGTTTGGTCGTTCGACGGATCTCATTATCAGCCTCAAGCCCGGGCATCGGCAGCGCGATTTGGGACGGTCGCGATGAAAGCGGCGAGCGCTTACCAGAGGGCAGTTACCGCGTGAGAGCCGTCGGCGTTTCACCGATTGGCGAAGAGGTAGAATTGGCGGTCTTAGCGCCTGCCCGCGTGGACGCGGTGATCTGGGAAGACGGTGTTCCGTTCTTACGAATTGGCGGTGATATACTTCCGCTCGCGGCCGTTCGTGAGGTTTGGCGATAAAAGCTGGAACTGGCGAATTAAACTAAAGATTTAGGCCGCTTGGCCCGCTGTTAGGTTAACTAGCTAAGCGAGAATCTGTGGACTCCCTGCACCTTATTCAACCCCCGAAAAAGGTCGAGCCCCAAAAGGGCTCGCTTAGGCCCAGCGGCCGAGGCGGTGTTGGTGCAGCTTTTGCCGAAGTTCTCGCCCGCGCCGTAGCGCGCCGCGAGCCCGTCTTCGTCGGAGCTGAAATGCGCGGTAAGCTCGACAAAGCCGGCGTCGACTGGAACCCCGAACTTGAAAGCCGCATGGGTGAGGCGATGGGTCGATTTTTACAGCGCGGCAACAATCGCGGCCTGGTCGTTCACGAACAACAAGCCTTTGTTTTATCGGTGCCTGAGCGAGAGCTCATCGACGTGGTCTCCCACGACGACCTCGGCACCACCATTATCGATGATATCGACGCTTTCGCATTACTTGCGAAAGACCTTTAGGAGGACCCTTATGTCCCTTTTTAGCACCCTCTACATCGGCGTTTCCGGCATGAACGCCAACGGTTCAGGCATTGAGATCGCCGGCGACAACATCGCCAACGTCAACACCGTGGGCTTCAAGCGTACCCGCGCCAACTTTGGTGATGTTATCAAAAACTCGCTAGAATCGTCATCTGCGGATTACGGTATAGGCTCCGGTTCGGTGCTGCTCGGCGTGTCGCGTATGTATTCTCAAGGCGCCATGGTCGGCACCGCCAACAACTTGGATCTGGCCATCTCGGGAGAAGGCTTCTTTGTGGTCAACGCCAACACAAGCCTCGACGATGTTCAGATGGCCTACACCCGAGCCGGTCAATTCCACGTGGATAACGAGGGCTTTATCGTCAACGAATCCAACCACCGACTGCAGGGTCATGTCGCCGATGCCAGCGGTAACCTAACAAGAAATATATCGGATTTAAGCGTCGACATCGAAAACATTCAGCCACGGGAAAGCAGTTTGATAGCGCTAAAAATGAACCTCGATAACCGGGTGCCGATCACGGCCGCTTTCGACGTCACAACCCCTGATACGACCAGTGATTACACAGCAACGGTCACCGTCTACGATTCGGTGGGCAAAGCCTATGACGCTCGTGTCTATTACGAGCGTACAAACCCGGTAGGTCCCGCTGCTGATAGCTGGAACGTGCACGTGATGATCGGCAGTAACGAGGTGATGACCCATCAACTCGGCTTCGACAATACCGGCGCTATGATCTCCTCGGCGCGCATCGGCGGTAACTGGAACCCGGATCCACCGGCGCGCCAGAACGTCGCGCTCAACCTAGACGCCGGACCGTTGCGCAACCCGCCAGTGACCTCCGGGCTCGAAGGTATTACCTCCTTCGCCAGCCCCTCGACCGTGCTCAGCCAGAGCCAAGATGGCTTCTCCGCGGGGTCCCTCGTGGGCCTTGAT
>JAPKCE010000421.1 GCA_028823075.1 Myxococcota bacterium | reverse complement strand
TGACCAGCGTAAAAACGCCCGCGCCAGCTGCAAAAATAAGCAATACACGGCTTTTTCGCAAGGCACCCTCACCGGATGCGAACATGGCGACAATCGTGTTGGCGGTGGCTGTTCCCGTGGGAAAGCGCAGCTTTTCAACCAACACCATCTGGCGCCGCAACGGCACCGCGAAGAAGACTCCAATATACGCCACTGAGGCGGTCCACAAATACAGTTCGGTGATGGTCAACTCGTGACCGAGCAAGGTCAGCGCCGGGATGCAAGCGAGCAAACCAGCGGTGGAGGTCATGGAGCCGGCGGCGCTACCTGCGGTCTGCGCAATATTGGTCTCAAGTACAGTGAATTTCTCTTTTGGTTTAAGCACGTTCCAGATCGAAAAACCCAGAATGGCAGCGATTAACGAGCCACCGATGGACCAACCGGTTTTGAGTCCGAAATAGATGTTCATGGCCGACACCACAGCGCCGAGCAGTGTCCCCGTGACGACGGCGCGAACCGTTAGCTGCAGCTCGCCGGGTAAGGGCTTGTACACGCGCCCTTCTTCAAGTTCCTGATCGCTCATTTTTGACTCCTCGGTAGGTCCGGGTCCTGTCTCGAAGACGGCGTCTTTTCAAGGCCCTTGTCCCGAGCGCTTCGATAAGCCGAGTTTGCCAAGCGCTGCCGTTTTCGAAGTCTGGACCGGGTGAGGCGGGTTTTGACCGTAATACCTGGAAGTCACCGCAACTGAGAAACCTAAACTCGTCGGTTGACCGGCATAGAGTAAGCGACGCAGGCTCGAGGCGTCTGGAGGCTTGCTAATGGCTATTTTACGCTTAGGCTCGTTGAGTTTACTCGCTCTTATCCCCGCTCTTTTCACCGGTTGTGCGCATCAACAAGGTGCATCGGCGAACGACCCTCTGCCCGTCCGCAGAGTCGTTCTTTACCAAAATGGTATCGGTTATTTTGAACGCGCCGGGATCCTCTACGGCGATACGCTTCGGTTGGCGGTGCGCCCGGACCAGATCAACGATCTGCTCAGTTCGCTCACGGTGATCGACCGCGCCGGCGGGCGCAGCCAGTCGATCAGTTTACCCATCGACAAATCTGCTGCGGAGCGCCTCGATGAACTGCCGCCGCAGGTGCGCAACAAAGGCGGGCTTTTAAGTTTGTTGAAGGCTTTTAAGGGGGCGCGAATAGCGGTTTCGATGAGCGATCAATTGGGTGAGTTAGAAGGACGCGTCGTTGGCGTCGAGTCCTTACAAAAACAAGCCTATTTGGCGCTCGCTCACGAAGGAACCATCTCCAACCTTGAGCTCACCAAGCTGCGCCGCATTAAACTCCTCGACCGCCCGCTTCAGGTCGGCCTGGCTAAGGTGCTGGACCACAGCTTGAACCAAGGAAAATGGAAGCCAGTCGAGCTGACCGTGCGCTTTGATAAAAACAAACGCCACGATCTGGTGGTGAGTTACATCGCCGAGATGCCAACCTGGAAGCCGGCCTACAGGCTCGTGCTAGGACAGCCCGGCCAAGGAGCGCTGCTTCAGGGCTGGGCGGTTATTGACAACACCAGCGGCGAAGATTGGCGGGGCGTTAAATTGTCGTTGTCGAGCGGCGCGCCGATCAGCTTTCGTTACGATCTACACCGGCCTCATTTTGTCACCCGCCCCTCGGTTGGTGTGAAGCATGGCGGGGTCAACGCTCCGGTGGCCCATGCGAAAAGTGGAATGCTGAACTCGGAGATTATGATGGGCGGGGTTGGCGGACTTGGCGGACTTGGTCAATTCGGCGGCGGCGGCAGCCGCGGCAGTAAAAGCGCCTCTTCCTACGGGCTCAAGCGTGAGAAAAAAAAATCAAAGCGCCAGCATTTCGAAGAAGAAAAAGAGCCCGAAAGTGCCTTTAGCGGCATGGATTCCTTCAGCCTAGATCAACTCGCCAAGGCTCAAGGTGGAAGTGCCGCCGGCGAAGCGGTCCGAGGGCTTGTTCGCTACGACATCGCCGGCCTCGTGACCGTACCCGACCGTTCGAGTACCTTGGTCAACTTGGTAAACCGTAAAATCGAAGGCGAAGACCTTTTGCTGTACCGCCCCGAGGCCGGGGGCGCGGCGCAGCGTCATCCTTACCGCGCTGTGCGCTTTAAAAATGACACCGGCACCTTGTTGCAAGGGGGGCCGGTTACGGTTCTGGCGCGCGGCACCTTTGTCGGTTCCGGTGTTTTCGACCGGCTCGAAGACGGTGCCGAGAGCTTTTTACCGTTTTCCATGGAGCAGGGGGTGTCGATTCGCCACGAAGGTAAAACCAGCGAAGCGGCGGTGCGTCTGCTCGCCATCAGCGACGGCAAAATTCGTTGCGAGACCCAGAGTCGCCGCAGCCAGGTCTTTCACATTATCCGCCACGCCAAAGATGCGCCGAGCACGCTCTACTTACGCATCGCGAAACGTCCGGGTTGGAGCTTGGAAAAGCCGCCAAAAGGCACCCGTGAGCTGGCTGATTCCTGGTACGTTCCCACCCCCATCGCCGAGGGGAAAACGGAGTTCAAGATCACCGATGTGCGCAACCACCCGCGACAAGTTTCGTGGCGCTCGAACATTGGCCAGCAGGTGCTCGCTTTATACCTCGGCGGCAACGCCAGTGAGGAATTACGAGCCGCGGTTGCCAAAGTCGATACGCTGCAAAAAGCCCTCGCCAAACTGCACCGTGAAACAACAGAAATCACGAAGAAAGTTAGTGGTCTGGAGCGTGAGCAACGACGCCTAGCGCGCAACATAAAAACTCTGG
>JAPKCE010000420.1 GCA_028823075.1 Myxococcota bacterium | reverse complement strand
TCTGAGCAAGGGCCTTCAAGCCGACTTTTCCGTTGTTGATCTGACCGATATGAGCCTTCTTCCGCTCCATACACTGTCCAAGAATATTGTTCATTCCATGACGGACCGGGCGGTCATCGGAAGTTGGGTCGGAGGGGTCGAGCGCGTCCGCAACGGGCGCGTTCTGGGCTTGGATGAAGAAGCACTTGTTGCGCGTTTAAACCGACTAGTTATGCGTTGGGCGTGAGGCTCTAGAACCCGCGCTCCGGCCGAATGCGCCGCGCCTTACGCTTGAGGATGCGCTGACCAATACGGCGGTCTCGGGCGTCAATGTAAAAGATCAGTTCGCCAGGGCGCTCGGGGTTTCCGCTGAGGCGCAAACCGACGTCGATTTTACCCTTCTTACGCCCATACCAAGCGCTCCAAAATCCGCCTCGGCGTTGTTCAAGAGCGCGCAGTTGATCACTACCAAATGCTTTGGGCATCTCTTCACGCCGCTCATCCGGGGGCCCAAGCCGCTCTTCAAACACTCGCCGTACCTCTTTGTATTTCGGGATAAACGGGGAACCCGTCTTAGGGTCTCTTAGCTCAGCTTCGTAATTCAAATGGATCACGACACGATGAAGACGCCGGCCATCAAAATGCAACTCGCGCAACGATGCCTCTGGCCAATCGGCATCCTTACACCAGTAGACCGCAGTTGCGCTGCGTTTGCCTTTGGAGCGCTTCGTACGCCTATGATTCCAGTCGGTATACCAGTTGTGTCGAGAGGCGCTCAGTTTGCGGCAGCCTTTCTGGCGTAAGCGCTTTTCGACGACGCGCCGCTGACCGCCCAGGTGCAGATCGAGCAAGTTAATGTTCGTGTGGGCATAACTAGACGCGCTGAGCAGCGACACGCAGATCGCCACGAGGGCTCTCACGGCATGCTCAACAGTTTACGCGGGTGCAATTGCAGAGCCATATTGGGCCAAGCAGCGGGCCAAATTAGACCTTTACGGCGCGCCGCCACCGGATCGATGTGTAAAATCCAGTGATTGCGCAGTTCACCGCCACCGAGCAGCACTGAAAAGTAACCGGGCATTTGGACACCGACTGCCAAGTCGACTCCCTGGTCAAGCAAACGAGTATCAAACCCAAGCACAGGAAGACGCAGCGCTTCGCCAGTGCGAACCAGGGTTTGCAGCCCATCCGGAGTGGCGGCGGGACCTTCGAACCATGCCACCAAACCCTGGCAACCTGCGGGCGGCTTTGAGCCATAAGCCAGCAAGGTCACTCCGCGGCGTGCCAAGCGGTTGCGCGCGAGATCGAGACGATCGCGCGCCATTTTAACGTCTTTGGGAAGGCACCAAATGCTTCGCGACGGCAGTAATTTAACAGCCATCCCCAAGGCCTTTTCAGGCGAGGGTGCCGTAGACAGAACCCGTCGGTGAGCAGCTATAAAGAAGGGGGCGTTCGCTGGACCAACTCCGCCGATGGTCAGCTCTCGATTAGGCCAGCGCCCCACGGCTGCCGCAGCTGCTGCAGGACCATAAGCAACCATCAGAACTCGTTCGGGAACACTGCCCACCAAGGCACGGTCTGCTTCGGGCTTACCGGTCAAGGTCACGACTTTTGTGCAGGGGCGGGCTGCGGCGGCAGCCGCTATGGCATGAGTAGCAGCGGCCTGCGGGTCGAGAACCAGCACTAAGCTAAGGCAGAGTTCGGTCATCGAAGGTCCCAGGTCAAAAGGGTGAATCGGCGCCAAGTTAGCGGATGGGCGATTTACTCATAGGTCGGATTAGAGCAGCAGCGAACCCCGAACTCGGGTTCAGCGGCGCGAGCGCTGCTGCGTTGCTCGCTGCTACAGCGAGACGCAGAGCCTCCACTAGCGTAACTACCGCCTTTGAGCGTGAATCCTGAGCCATCCTTGGTCCATTCGGCCAGGTTTCCGGCCATGGCATAGATGCGAAATGGCGAACGGCATTTCTTGTACTCAAAGGGCGCCACCGCTTTGTCTATTTCATCTTCGACGGTGTTGCAGCGGCCGACGACGAAAGAACTGCCGTAGGGGAAGCTCTGCCCAGCGCGCCCGCTGCATGCCGTTGTCCACTCCTTGGTGGTGCAGATGCGCTTCCCTTTTTTCGCGCACATCGCCTGGGCTTGATAGGCGTTAAAATTGCCCTGCGGGGCACGCCGTAACGTGTTGGGGTATTCATAGCGATCCACGCAGTAAACCGTATGCTTACCACGCACTAAGCCCATACCCTTTCGGCAACTTGCTCGACCTTTAGGCAATGCCTTGGGCGCTGGAGCGCGCGCCACGACAATGGCCGGCGCCGGCTCGGCTTGGGTCGCCGGCAATGCATCATCGCCCCCCTGGCCCGATACTCTTACCGCATCCGTTGGCTCGTCATTCGGGCGATCTGAAACTGAGTTGATCTTCGCAGCGGCGCTCGCTTCTTGGCTGATGGGGCTAGCGGGTTTCGCCTGCCCCGCATCGGCGCTTTGCGACGACAGGCCGCTGTCAAAGCTAACGTCAGCTATCCGTTTTTCGATACGGAGCTCCTTGGCCCCAGCGTCTTCAACCGCTACAGGTACCGGCACAGCAGTAACCGCTTTTCGTCGATACCTTTTCGCTGCGCGCTTTAAATAGCCTGCATCAGCGCTTGTCGGTTTGTGGGCAGCCAAACGCAGGCTAGAGGTTTGAGTTGAGTTAGCCGGCATGGGAACAGGCCTGGGCAGGAAAGCTTTCGCTAGGGCAAAAGTAGCAACCGCAACCCCACCCCCGAGTAAGAACAACAG
>JAPKCE010000025.1 GCA_028823075.1 Myxococcota bacterium | reverse complement strand
GTATTCGTTCAGGGCAGCACGGGCCCCAGCGTGGGCCATCGCTTTAGTGACGACCGTGACCCGGGCGGTGGTTCCTATCCGATCGCTCGTTGGCGGGTAGGGGATCTGATCCAAGAGACGCGCAAGTTCAAGCTACCCAACAATTTGCCCAGCGACCGCTACGAGCTCTGGGGTGGGTTTTTCCAAGGTGGTGAACGTATGATGGTAAGTCGCGGGCTCGACGACGGCAAACGGCGGGCGCGCTTCGGCAGTTTACACGTTAAGGGCCTTGAGGTGCCGGTGCCGAAGAGCCGGGTCGCTCGACTTTCGCAGCCGCTGATCATCGATGGTAAACTCAATGATGTCGATTGGGCAAAGGCTCAGCGTCTTGGTCCCTTTTGGCGTCACGATGGTAGCGGCAAGGGCCGCTTTGCCACTTTTGCGCGTTTGCTCTGGGACGACGCGGCTTTGTACCTCGCCTTCGAGGCAGAAGACGCGGATGTGCATACGCCCTATAGCAAGCGCGACGACCCTATTTATGAATCCGAAGCGCTGGAGATATTTATCGACGCCGACGCGGATGGCGATGATTACATCGAACTCCAAGTGGCGCCCAATAACGTCCAATTCGACGCCCGCTTTGCCGGTGGTGCGCGGCAGAACATGGATAAGGCTTGGAACCATCCCTATGAAACAGCGGTATCGGTGGACGGCAGCCTTAACGATGGCCGCGATAAAGATCGCGGTTGGACGGCTGAATGGCGCATTCCTTTTGCCGGGATCCCAGATTTAGCCGTGGCGCCGAAGGCCGGTGATACCTGGAAAGTAAACCTGTTTAGGTTGGATAGGCTACGCCGCGGTGCCAAGATTGTTGGTACGGGTGCCACCGCCTGGAGTGCTCCGCTGAGCGGCGATTTTCACCGGCTTGAGCGCTTTGGAAGCATCACCTTTACGCGCTAAAGTCTTAGGGGCCGCTCGGCGGGATACAGGCCTTGGAAGAGCTCTCTTCGATCAGATCTAAACTCGAGCTGCAATTGGCCTCATGCTCTGCGCTGCGGTTGGCGTTGCATTCCGATTTGGTCTGGCAGCTTCGGAGGCAAATCGCTTCGCCGTCGACGAGGACGCAAAGGCCTGGCTCTGGGCAGTCGGCGTGGTTGCTGCAGCCTGATTTTCCGCAAGCACCCCCTCTAAATTGCTGTAAACACGTCATTTCCTCGCTGCAATCGGCGCTGCTGGTACAAAGAGCGCCAATGCCCACGCCGTCGGCGTCATTGCCACAGGAAGAAAGCGCGAATGCGAAGAGTAAAACAGGGATGAGACGCTTCATGCCAGTTGCTTCTCGGCAACAAAGAAGCGCGTTAAAATGGCGCTCGTTTGTAACAATTTAGTCAAGCAGGCACCAAAGCGTCATCGTCTTGAGCCAGAAGGAATTTACGCATCTTACCCAAACCGCGCGCTTCAAGTTGGCGGGCCCTTTCCCGCGAGACGCCAAGTTTTTCACCCAGCTCAGTAAGAGTTTTCGGGGCATCGCTCATGGCCCGCGCCTTGATGATCATGCGCTCCCGCGGGTCGAGCTGCTCGACTGCTTGTTTGATCGCTTTGCGGCGTACTCTTTCGATCTGTGCATCGGCCACGAGCTCTTCTGGGCTGGTGGCATGGTCGTCGCTTAAAGTTTCGAGCATGGAGCCCGCGTCGGGCTCACCGCCTATCGGTGCATCGAGGCTGTAATCGTGGCCCGCCAGACGCATTTCCATCTCATCGACGTCTTTGATGGAAACGCCGAGCATCTCGGCCATGTTCTCGCGGGTCGGTTCCTCGCCATTTTTGAGCAGCTTGGCGCGCGCTTTGCGGCGGCCGAAGAAGAGCTTGCGCTGAGCTTGGGTGGTGCCGAGTTTGACCATGGACACCGAGCGCATGACGTAGGCTTGAATGTAGGCGCGAATCCACCAAACAGCATAGCTGATCAGACGGTAGCCTCGGCTGTGATCAAACTTTTGAACGGCGATCATGAGGCCCAAATTGCCTTCTTGCACGAGGTCGATGAGTTTGAGCCCGTAACCACGATATTCGTTGGCAATGCGCACGACGAAGCGCAGGTTTGACACCACCAGCCGGTGAGCAAGGGCCGGGTCGCCGTTTTGCGCGAACTGTCTCGTGAGTTGGTCTTCTTGTTCCCGGCTGAGTAGAGGAATGCGTTTAACTTCGCTCATGTACTGCTCAAAAGTATCGCGTGTGACTAATGCCGTTGTGGTCATGGTTTCGATCTCCTCATGCGCCCATCATAAACGCTGGTATCAACTATGCAAGTGCGTAGTTGAATAGTTTATTCCTACCCGTCAACCAACATAGCGTTGACAGGCGGTTCCCAGTAGGGAAGTGAGCCGAACCTTCAAGGTAGGGATCCCCTGCCGGAAAGTGATGACATGGGCGACAAGAAAAATATTCCCGATTTCATCGACAAGCGTTTGCAAGAGCGTCTTTTGGACCGCGGCGAGCTTACCGAGAGCTCCATGGGTAAGTACCTTAAAGGGCTGCCGGACCTCACTAATGAAGTTCAGTTTGTGAGCCTCGGCGGCGAAACCTCCGAGGAAGAAGAGGGTGGAGAGACCGCTTGAGTCTTTCCCAGCCGAAGCTGGGTGATCTCGCTGAGTTTCTAGCCGCCCTGGCCTTAGGCGCCATGGGTAAAATGAGCATTCCAGGCGAAAGCGTTCCCATCGACCGGGAGCGAGCGCGCTGGTTTATTTCGTTAATTGAAGAACTGCTCGCTAGTCTTTCAGACAGTGTTGCTGCCGAAGAAAGGCAGCGCATCGAGCGGGTGCTCAGTCAGTTGCGCATGGCCTGGCTCGAAGGGGCATGAGAGCGCTTCTTTACAGTCTGTGTTGTCTCGTTACCGCCTGTCAGGGTGGACTGGCCGAGCTTTGGCAGGCCCCGGTCAAAGCGCCGCGAACGACACCGGCCGCAGCTGTTCAAAAGATTGCAGGGCGCATGGGCGTTGTGGTCAGCGCCGCGGTGCCGCGCCAAGTGGCGCCGAGTCCGGGGGAGCGTATCAACGTCGCAGAGAGCGCCCCCTTGGGCAAAGCGCTGTGGCTGGTTCGAACGCGGATACCTTTAAACGTTGCCTCCGAGTCGCTGCGCTTCGCTGACGGTGAAACTCTTCGTCCTGGCATCATCGACCAGGCGCTCATGCTGGCCCCAAAGGCAACGCTCGGTTTGCGCCTTGATAACGAGTTGCGGGTGCTCGAAGACCTTCAGGGCTTAAAGCGCAGCGGTCATGTCATCGCTTGCGACGGAGACGCCATTAGCAGCGGCATGGCCTTGCGCGCCTGTTTGGTTCTGGCCGCTCATCGGGGGCAACCTAGGTTAGAGTTTCGAGCCCTCGTTGAGCCCGAAGTTCCACAGCCAGCCCAAGATGCTGGCCCACCCCTTGCCGAGCAAGCACTTCGCGCCGATGCTGCAGTGCCCGGTGGGGGTGATGGAGGCGGCAAGCCTTGAAGACGGCCGTGCTGCTCAACGGTAACGCCAAGCGCGTTGGCCCAAGACTGATCGCCAACTTTCGCCAGTTGGTTCCTCAGCGCGACCTCTATATCTCCTCCTCAATGGACGAAGCTCGTTCCATCGTTTCTCACCTGCTCGACGAGCGTTACGAGCGCATCATGTGCGGCGGCGGCGACGGTACTTTTGTGCAAGTCGTCAACGACATGATCGATAGGGTGCGCGCCGAAAATCTGGCGGGCACCGACGATTGTCTTGTCGAATACCCTCAGGTGGGCTTGTTGCGCTTGGGTACCGGTAATGCGGTGGCCGGAGTTGTCGGAGCGAGTCGTCCCACCCGCGACCTTATGCGTTTGCGTGATGGGCGTGTGGGCCCGCCAATTCGAGTCGAGATGATTGTTGCCGAAGGTCGCCGCTTTCCTTTCGCTGGCTTTGGCTATGACGGGGAACTGCTCAACGACTATCTGTGGCTTAAAGAGCGCATCGATAACCCCATTCTCAAAAAGCTTTTTCATTCGGTGGCCGGGTATTTTATGGCTCTGGGCCTGAAAACGATTCCCAGGCACATGCGCGGAACCGGTGTTAAAACGAAAATGCGGATCATCGCTTTGGAGACTGCCTGGTATATGGACCCTCTGAATAACGATGCTCCTGTGGAACATCCGCCCGGCGCCGTACTCTTCGAAGGCGCAGCGACGGTCGCGTCGGTGGGCTCGGTTCCGTTTTATGGTTACGGCATCCGCATTTTTCCTTTTGCTGGCCAGCGACCGGGCACTTTTCAACTGCGCGTCGCCAGTGTCAGCGTGTTTCACGTTCTGGCCAACCTCGGTGCGCTATGGCGCGGCAGCTATCGAAACCCACAAGGTTGTTTCGACTTTCTTTGCAGTCGGATTCGTATCGAGAGCGATGGGCCACTGCCCTTTCAAGTCGGCGGCGATGGGGCGGGCTGGCGAACGGAACTCGAGTTTTCAGTGGACGATTTACCGGTCTCTTTGGTTAATATGCGCCAGGCGCTGACGGCGGGCAATGACTGACGAGCAGCCGCAGGCTAAGGGCAGAGCCGATGCCATCGCCGCTCAGTTTATTGTCGATGGCAATGAGGCGCGCATGCGACTCGATCAGTATCTTAGCACCAAAATTAAACGTTTGAGTCGCAATCGCGTGCATCGCTTTATTTTGCGCGGTGATGTTGAATGCAACGGCAAGCCAGTGAGCCCCTCGCAGCGCGTGCGCCCGGGGGATACGGTGTTATTGTGGCGAGTGCCGCCGCCGGAGCCGCTCGCGGGCGGTTGGCCAGAAGAAATTTGTCGAGGGCGCGATTGGGTGGCGCTCAATAAACCCGGTGACCTGACAGTGCATCCGACGGCGCGTTATTTTCACCAGACAGTCACTGCTTGGATGGATCTTCAAGACGAAGGGTTTGATGATGCTCGCCTGGTGCACCGACTCGACCGTGAAACCAGCGGGGTTCTGCTCATCGCCCTTGGTTTACCGGCCGACCGTCGCCTGGGTTTGGCCTTTGAGCGCAAACAGATGCGCAAAGAGTACCTCGCTATTGTCGAGGGTTCGGCGCCGCGCGAGGCGATCTGCGATGGTGCGATTGGCGACTTACCTGAACCGGGGATTATCCGGCTAAAGCAGGGGGTCATCGAGGGTGGCGCCGAGGCTTTAACCCGCGTGACTTTGGTCCGTCATCTGCCTTCTCAGCGCAGCTTAGTTCGTTGTTTTCCTCTTAGTGGCCGCATGCATCAGATTCGCGTCCATCTGGCGCATCTCGGACACCCTATACTCGGCGATAAAATTTACGGTTCGGCACCCGACGAGGCCTATGATCGTTTTTGCGATGACGGCATATCGCCCGATCTTCTCACCCTGTTTGGCGCACCGAGGCATTTGTTGCACGCCGCCTCCTTGGAGTTTCCCGACCCCGAGGTGGGTCGTCGCCGGGTTGAGGCAGCGCTGCCGGATGATTTTTTGGCTCTTTTGGACTGAATTCGCCCGAAGCGTGTTGCTGTTACTTGACCTTCCCTCCTGAGCGCGCTTTGTCACTGCGCCCCATGGGGCTGTATTGGAGAGATTTGTGAATGCTGCTCTGGGTGAACTCACCGAAGTCGTCGCGCGCCAAGGCGCCGTGCTCGTATCCATACGCGAACAGGTCGCCAAATCGATCGTCGGTCAGACTCAATTAGTCGATCGCTTGTTGGCGGCGCTTATCGCTCGCGGGCATCTGCTCGTCGAAGGCGTTCCGGGCTTGGCGAAAACGCGCACCATCAACGCGTTGGCTGAGGCCGTTGATCTCCAATTTCGGCGCATTCAGTTTACTCCTGATCTGCTGCCCTCGGACTTGACCGGTACCACCATGTACCGCCCACACGATGGCCAATTTGAGACGCGCAAAGGTCCGATCTTCGCTAACCTCGTGCTCGCCGATGAGATCAACCGAGCCCCTGCGAAAGTGCAGTCGGCTCTACTTGAGGCGATGGCCGAGGGACAAGTTACCCTGGGGGACGGCAGTCACGCGCTACCGCGTCCGTTTACGGTGATGGCGACTCAGAACCCCATCGAGCAGGAGGGTACCTATCAACTGCCCGAAGCTCAGCTCGATCGCTTCTTACTTCATATCAACGTCGACTATCCGAGCCTTGAAGAGGAGCGCCAAATCGTCGACGCGGTGATTAGCCCAAGCGGTCAACCGATCACCGCCGTCGCCGGAGCTTCCGAACTCGAAGGTCTGAGCGCTTTGGTGCCGCGAATTTATGTCGATGAGCGGGTACGCGATTATATGGTCGATCTGGTGTTCGCTAGCCGCGACCCCAAGGCCTACAAGGTGCGAGACCTCCAGGGTTTGCTCGAATATGGCGCTTCGCCGCGCGCCAGCATCGGTCTTGGGCTGGCGTCGCGAGCTCAAGCTATTTTGGCACGCCGGGCCTATGTCACGCCCGATGACGTTAAAGCGATCGCCGGTGACGTCCTTCGCCATCGTTTGGTGCTCAGCTACGAGGCTCGCGCCGAAGGCGTTAGTGCCCAGCAGATCGTCGACCGAATTCTCGCGGCGGTGCCCGTGCCGTGAGTTCGCGCTCGCTCGCTGTGAAAACTAGCGACCTGCTTGCGCGGGTGCGTCGCGCTGTGGCCTTGGCCTCGCGCATGAGTAGCGCCGAGGTCGCTGGTGCCTACCGATCCACCTTTAAGGGCCAGGGTCTCGATTTCGCCGAGCTCGGAGAATACAACCCTGGCGACGATGTTCGGCACATCGATTGGAACGCCACCGCACGCCTCGGTAAACCCTTCGTCCGCCGATATCATGAAGAGCGTGAAGGGACGGTGATGTTGGTTGTTGATCGCGGCCCGGGCATGCATTTCGGCAGCGGTGACTTGCGCAAAGTCGATAGCGCCGCCGAGGCAGCTGCCCTGTTGGCGGTGCTGGCAGTGCGCAACCGAGACCGCGTCGGCCTGGTGACTTACGGCGAGGCTCAACCGTTAGGGTTGGCGCCGGCGAAAGGCATGGACCCTGCCTTGCGCATCGTCCGTGAGGTGTTGGTTCAAACGCCGCCCTCCGCCCTTGGTGAATCTTTACAGGCCGGTCTCGAGCGCAGCGCGCGCCTGCTACGACGCAAGGCGATGGTGGTGGTGATCGGTGACTTTTTAAGCTGCGAGGGTTTGGACGCTCTGCCGCTGTTGGCGGCGCGCCATGAGGTGCTTTGTTTAGCGGTTCGCGACCCCCTCGAACGCGCCTTGCCGAATGCCGGTATGCTGCGCATCTCCGGGGTGGGTCTGGTCGATTCCAGCGACGCCGGTTTACGCCGGCGCTACGCTGAGCATCGGCTAAATGCCGAAGCCGACGTGCGCCGCGCTGTCTCGCGCTGCGGTGCCGGCTTGATTGAACTCGTCGCCGGCGAGGATCCTTTACCTGCTGTTATGGCCTGGTTGCGGCGACGCTCCGGCGGCAGGAGGGTGGCATGAGCCTTCTCCTGATTTTTGCATTGATGGACGCGGGCGCCCCGAGTGATGGCGGAGTTTTCGGCGAGGCAGCAGCGGAATCGAATTTCCAGTTGCAAGCCGAACTCATCGGCTCCGGTGCTCAGCCCGGTGACTCGATATTTCTCCAGTTACAACTTCGTTATCATCAGGCCTTGGCCATCGACCTTCCGGATGAGTTACCGCAAGGAAAAGGCATGGCTTCGCTGGGCGCGCCCGAGCGTGAGCCCGTAGCTGAGGGCGAGTTCATTAGCGAAACGCTGCGTTTTCCCTTCGTCTTGCTCGCCTTGCAAGGGGTGCGCAGTCCCAGTTTTACACTGAAGGTCGGTGACGAGGAATTACAGGTTCCTGCATTGCCCTTGGTCGTTACCGACGCCGGGCCCTCGCCGGAACCCCCGGACCCCCAACTCGAAGGCATGGTCGTTTACCGCCCAGGACCAGCACCGTGGATTTTGCCCGCCTTCGCCGGTTTGGTATTACTGGCCTTGCTCGTCTGGGGTTTTCGGCGCTGGAAGGCGCAGCAGCCCGAGCCCAAAGAGTTGCCACAGGAGATTGACGCCGGGCGGGTGTTTCTCGACCAACTCACGGGCCTTCGGCGCGGCCTGAGTGACGACCCCGAAGTTTTAAAATCCTGCTGGTTTTCGTTGCTCGAAGGCCTCTGTTTGTATCTTGACCGGCGTTTTTCTCTACGCTCGGCGCAATCGACCACCAAGGAGATGCTCAGTGCGCTGGCCTCGGCCCGTCTGGTCGGTTTTCCTCGCGTCGGCCTGCGCAGTTTATTGGAACAGGCCGATGCTGTTCGTTACGCCGCTGAGCAGCCTAGCCGCGAAGCGATGGGCGACCTTCTCGACCAGGTTGAGACTTGGGTGACCCATGCCGAGAAGAGCATGAAGGATCGCGCATGAGCGGCGAATTAACCCCCATGTTCGGCCTGCTCTGGGAGCGTCCTTGGCTGCTCCTTCTGGCGCTCCTGCCGCTGCTGCACCTTGCGCGCTCCGGGCGCCAACGCAGTTTGCATTTAGGAACGTCCGCAGCCTTTCGAAGCCTTGGGCGAGGCCTGGGGCTGAGTCGTGTTCTTCATGGCCTAGGCCGGCTTTGTTTGGTCAGTGCTTTCGTTATCACAGCCTTGGCTTTGGCCGGCCCTCGCGCCGAAAAGAAAAGCGCCGAACTGCGCAGCGGTATCGATGTGATTATCGCCCTTGATCTCAGCACGTCGATGAACGCTCTTGATCTCGCCGGTGACGATGTGCTGAGCCGCTCGATGACCTTGAGCGAGGCGCGCATGCGCACCCGCATCGCCGCGGCGCGTCGAGTGGTGGAAGAGTTTATAAAACGCCGTCCGAGGGATCGCATCGGCCTGGTTGTTTTTGCCGGCGATGCTTTTCCTCAAGTGCCGCCAACCTTTGACCACGAATATTTGCGCGAAGTGCTGCGATTAATGCGTCCGGGCATGCTTCCTGACGGTACTGCTATCGGTAACGCCTTGCTCGCCGGGGTGGCCCGCCTGGAAAACAGCGAGGCCAATTCGAAGGTGCTTGTGTTGGTCACCGACGGCGACAATACGGCGGGAAATGTGACCCCCGAAGACGCCGCCGATGCCGCTGCCGAGCAGGGTGTGCGGGTCGATACCGTTTTGATCGGTGAGGGCCAGGGCTTGGTGCCCGTGCTCGCTGATCAGGATGGTCAAATGGCGCGTATTGGCCAAGCGGCTCTGCCCGCCAACCCCGAACTGTTGCGCACCATCGCAAAGCTCACGGGCGGTCAGGCTTATCAGGCCAGCGATGAGAAGCAGTTGCGTCAGCGTTTCCACGCCATTTTGGACGAACTTCAACGCAGCGAACTCAACGATCAGGCTGCTTGGTCGCGCAGCCGCGACCTGTCGGCCAGCCTGCTGCCCTTTATCGGTCTGAGCATGCTTCTGGGTATGGCGTTGCGCGCTGCGGCACCGGTGAGGGTTTAAAGATGCGTTTTGCCGAACCCCTCTGGTTGTTGCTCTTGTTGCCCTTGCCCTTGTTGTGGCGCTGGGGCTTCGGCTTGATCGCCGGAACTCCGGATGCCCTCGCTGGTTTAGGCAGTCCGGAGTCGCTGCGGGCTAATCAAAAGCCCGAGCAGCGTGCCCTCTTGTTACGTAGTCTTTCGAGCGCCGCATGGCTCCTCACTGTCGTCGCGCTGGCGCAGATCGAAGGCCCATCCGAGGCGACGGTTCTACCCGGTCGTGGTCTCGATGTCTTGGTTGCCGTCGACACCAGTCGTTCGATGAGCGCTCGCGATTTAAGCCCCGATCGACTGGTGGCTGCGCGCATCTTGGTCGAGAGTTTGAGCCAGCGTCTTCAGGGCGACCGTATGGCCCTTATGGCGTTTTCGGGAGTCGCTCATCTTCAATGCCCCTTCACCGCAGACTTATCGATATTTCGGCGCTACCTACAGCAACTCGAAGCAGGCGCTCTCCCGGTGGGCGGCACCGACCTGTCGCAGGCCGTCGACCTCGCACTGGAAATCTTTGAACGTGCCGGCGATGGTGAGCGCGTGTTGCTGTTGCTCACCGATGGTGAAAACCACAGTGGAGAAGAGCTTAAGAAGATGGGCGTAAGACTAAAAGAAGCCGGTGTGAAAACCCACCTGGTGGCGGTGGGTTCGGATCTCGGCGAGCCCGTCCCGGATCCCCAGGGTGGTTATCTGCGCGACCGCAGCGGTCGGCCGGTGGTAAGTCGTACCGACCGCAAATCCTTACAGGCCATGGCCGAAGCAGCCGATGGCGACTATTTTAGTTTGCAGCCTGGCTCACCAGCAGCCGACCAGCTCGAGCGCGCTATTTTAGCTTTGGATCGTGAGGCCTCGCGCCCAAGTCGCCAGGAGCGGCGCCCGCGTTGGTACCTGGTGGTCCTAGCAGCAGCCTGGCTGCTGGCTGCTTTGGCTCGACGTATTCCGGCACAGTTGGCCGTTTTGCTGGTTCTGCCTTTGCTCGGTGCCATGGGAGGCATGCGCCACCAAGACCCCGACGCCAAACGTGGCCTAACGCTGCTTGAAGAGGGTAAAACGGTCGAGGCGCTCGCCGCTTTTGACACCGCGGCGAAGCGCGGTGCTAGCCCGGCCTTGGATTATAATCGCGGTCTTGCGCTGCTGGCCCAGGGCGAAAGCGAAAAGGCGGCCACAGCTTTTGGTCGCGCCGCAGCACGTTTTGAAGGGCCGCGCTTGGCCGACGCTGAGGCCGCTCGAGGCATGGCTTTGGCACGCGCCGGGGATAAAAAACAGGCGTTAAAGGCGCTGACCAAAGCGTTGCGTTTACAGCCAGGTCATGCCGTCGCTACGCCTTGGCTGCGCCATCTGTTGGCGCCGCGCCCCAAACCACCCGAGAAGGAAGACAAAGACGAGAAGGAAGACCCGGAAGACAAGGATCAGGGCGACGATCCGCAAGAACCTAAAGGCGGCGACGCTGGGCCCAGCCAGGATGCCGGTTCGGACCGAGACTCTGGCGGTCAAAGTTCGCCATCCCAAGGCCAGCAGGCCGACGCCGGTCCCGACCCGGAGAAAAAACCCGAGACGAGTTCCGATGCAGGTGCTCAAGCGAGCCCGAGTTCGCCTTCTGATGCCGGCCCGCAAAGCGGCGACAGCGGCCCCGCTTCTCAGCCCAAACCAAGTCAGCCAGGCGACGCTGGGCCCGAGGACGAAGCGCAAAATATCTTGCGCAACTATCGGGCTCGTGAGCGCCTTCTTCCTCTCGATCATTGGAAGGGCTCGCGACCGCGCCGCCCCGTGGAGAAGGACTGGTGAATGGTGCCTTATTGAGCTTGCTGCTCGCGGCGCCGGTCCAAGCGCTAGAGGTGACGATCGAGATCGACCCGGTGCCCCTGCGCGCCGGTCAAAGCCTTGATCTCGTTGTGCGCGTCTCCGGAGAGTCTCGTCAGCGAGACGATATAAAAGTCCTTGGTCTGGGTGTGTTTACTCTTCTGCAAACTGGCGGAACCAGCAGCAGCACACAGATGAGTTTTGGCGGTGGAGCACGCTCGGTCAGCCACAACTCGGTGCTGCGCTTTCGTCTGCGCGCCCCAAACCAGCCTGGCGAGCATGCCTTAGGCCCTGTCAAAGTGCGCGCCGGGAATCAGACGGGTCAGTCAGCTCAGGTTCCCGTTCGCGTGCTCGGTGCCGGCCAAACTCAGCAGTTGAGCGGGCGAGCCCGCGGTGATCTCTTCATCGATTTCAGCGTCGAGCCGCCGCAGCCTTATGTCGGTCAGCAGTTTACCATAAGCTCTTATGTTTACAGCCGGGTGCGCTTGGAAGGCATCGCCGACCTCGATTATCCCGAGGCGAAAGGCATCTGGTGGGAGCAGTTGAGCAACCCAAGTCGCGCCGGCAGCGAGGTTGTGGTGCACGCTGGACGACGTTTCAGGCGCCATAAGATCGGTAGTATAGCCGGCTTCGCAGAGAGTTCCGGACCCTTGTTGCTGAGCGGCGGCGAGGCCGTAGTCCAAGTGCTCCAGGGCGATCATCTCTTCGCTGGGCTGAACAATAAAACCCTCAGCGCCAACCCGGTGGCCGTCGAGGTATTGGCGTTGCCTGAAAGCATTAGCGCCACCCAGGTTGGTCGTTATTCGGTGCGACATGCTTACGTTCCAACCCAGCTGAACCTTGGCGACGTCATCGAGCTTAAAGTGACTGTGAAGGGTGACGGCAACATTAAAAGTTTTGCCTTGCCGGAACTCAAAGCACCGCCGGGCCTGCGCGCTTTTTCGCCGAAGCGTGAGGTGGTTATGAACGAGGGCACGGCTCAGATCGGCGGTGTTTTGACCTGGACTTTGCCTATCCAAGCGACGCTCCCGGGTAGGCACCGCATCGGCGGTAGCCTCGTGCGCTGGTTTGACCCTCATTCGGGTAAGCTACGTCAGGCCAAAGTCGGCCCCTTCGAGTTTGAGGTCATCGGAAAGCTGGCGGTCTTACCCGAAGCACGTCCGGGCGCAGCGGCTGAGCCCAGCCAAATCCGCGGCCCTATAGGCGGCTTTCGCTCCAAGCGCCCGTCGGGCTCGTGGCTGCGTCATCCCTTGCTGGCTTTATTACTCTTTTTTCTGGTCGCTTTGGCCTGGTGGCCGCGGCGTGAGAGCCGTGCAAAGCCCGAAGAAGGTACGAGCCTAGGCGCCTTGGAAGAAGCTCTTGAAAAGGTTCTTGGTGTGCCGGTACGCGGCCTTGGCCGGGACGAGCTATTACGCCACGCCGCCGCTGCCCTCGGGCCTCAACACAGTGCTGAACTGGAGGGCCTTCTAAAAGCCTTGGACGCCGCCGCTTATGGCCCCAGCGAGCAGGTCGCCGAGGGCTTAAAGACGGAATTGCTCCACTGGCTGGAGCAGAACCGATGATGCTCGCCTTATTGCTTCTCGCCGCGACCCCGCAGCAACGTTTTGAACAGGGCGACGCTGC
>JAPKCE010000419.1 GCA_028823075.1 Myxococcota bacterium | reverse complement strand
GTGGCTAAGCACCGCATCGAAATGCGCGCCAGGCCGACTGGAGATTGGCGCGCATTTCGATGCGGTGCTTAGCCACCAAGCCGAGTTTTGGCTGACGTAAGAGAAACCATCCTTGAGCGTCGGCGCTCTGCCATACACGCCAAGGACCACCATCGACTCGGTACGAGTATTCGAGGCCTTCATAGTTCTGCATCTGTATCCGAAGTTCGCCGCTGGCACGCAACCCTTGGGGCGTGGCGCTCAGTAGGCTGGAGTGGTCGAGTTGGGCCACACCCGGCAGGTAGGAGAGGGTGGAGGGTAGTGTTTGGCCCACAGCGAGGTCGGCGTAGATGACGAGTTCGTCGCCGCTCTCGCCGCGCACCTCCACTTGGCCGATCGAGGCGCTTACAGGGGTGCCTAACGCGTCGCTGAGGGTCTGCGCCAGATCCACCTCGAAGCGCAGAGAGTCCTGCAAAAAGTTTCCGAGCACCAGGTCGACGAGGGCGGGAAGGGTATCGCCCAAATCGGAACCGGCCACAGGCTCATCGTACACCACATCGAAATTACCCACGTTAGGCCCGTCGGCTACTTGAACCACAAGGATGCTCTGTCCTTCTTCGTTACTCTCGGGGCTCAACTGTAAGGCCATATCGATATCCATGAGCACGGCAAAAGCGCGCACGAAACGTCGGTCGACGGCGATAAACACTTCCATCTTCATCTCGTTGAGAACCATCTTCATCTGAGGGTCGTTAGGGCCGGCGCCAGCGAGCATCTCAAACTCGGGTTGGCTGTTGGGGCGCAAGCGCACCATCACCGGTGCCGATGGGCCAGCCAGGGCCATAATTTCGCCTGCTAGAAGTCCGAACATGCCGCTGGTTAGAAGGTCCGAGTTCCCTGTGAGCTCACCGAGGTCTGCGGTACTAATATCGATGCATAAAAGACCGCTGGTAAAGAGCGCCCAGCCCATCTGATTGAGTCCGCTTTCGGAGAGGCCAAAGCCCAGCGCGTAGCTGTGTTGCGCCCCGGTTTCGTCGCTCCAGCGAGGAGGAAGTGGGATGGGTGTTGGGGCTGAAAATCGCGGTAATTCATCGCCGATCTGGATGCATCCGGCTGGGAAATTCTCTTCACCTTCGACGACCGCTTCGAAACCCAACTGCATGGCGATATCCATGCCGACCGATGGGCTATCCGCACAGCCTCCCTGAGCGCGATCATCGCAATTGACCTGCAGGGCACCACCCATCGCCGCGGCGTGGATTCCAAGCGGCAGGGCGCGTCGCATGCTCGGTAGGTCGGCGATCAGTTCTCCGGGGTTCATCTGCATATCGCTGAGCAGGGGAGTCGGCGGAACAAGGTTGTTTACAAGGGTTTCGCCGAGCCCAGTTAATACCGGACTAAGAGCAGGCTCAACCAACTCGACCAAGCGTTCAACCACATTGAACAAGCCGTCTAAGGCTGGGCAGAGAACTTGACTGCATTCGCGATCGCTTTGATCGAGGCAGATTCCGAGAACACAGAGGTCACCGTCGTCGCATCGCCAGGGGGTGCCGGCGTGAATGTTTAAGTCGAAGTCGTCGACGCTAAAGTCGCGCACATTAATGTCGACATCTAGACGATGCTCGTTATCGACGCTCGGATAAAGCTTGATATCGACGGTGACGCGCAGCGCGTGTTCTGGGGGGCCGTTGTTTCCATTGCCTAGAACACAAGCGGCATCGATGCCGGTGAGGCGGCGGCCGAATACGCTCAGGTTGACGTCCGCTCCGAGCACCACATCGAGCCCGATTTGGAGGTCTCGAATCGTGATCTGAATACCGTCGCGTTCGTCGAGAAAGCTCATTTCTAGACGGTCATGAAATGCTTCGGTGAAAATACTCATGGTGCTGACGGGGCTACCGTCGCGCCCGTCAGCGACAAAGATGTCGCCTTCGATCGGCGGCTGAGCCCAGTTGAAGACGGTACCCGGCACCGGCACCGTTATCTGGCCTTGGGCTGCACCCTGGTCGGCAAGCGCCTGGTCGAGTAGCGGAGGAATCGCTTGGCGAAAGAAATCAAGGCCATCACGGGTGATGCGAAGCTTCATCGCGTCGGCCACGGGTACCGTGTCCACGGAGGCGCGACTTGGGTAGGTGTAGCCCTCGGCACCTGCGCAACCACCACAGCCGCCTCCGCAGCCACTGCTAAGAACAACCAACAAGGCCGACCAGATGAATGGGTTTGAGTGCATAGACCCTCCGGAGGGTGCTTAGCAGAATTTAGAACATATTTCAGGAACCTTTGCATAAGCTATGTGCTTATGGAATAAACAGCCCCACACCCTTGTACGGAGAAACAAAGGATGAATATCGTTCGCAATTTGACTGCGGTTTGTGTTTTGGCTGGCTTTACTGTCGGCTGTGGTCTGCCTGTTCCTTTCGAATGGAGCAGCGAGCCTGCTACCGCGAACGTCGATGACCTACTTGGCGACAATACGTTTAACGTGCCGGATGGCGAAGATGCCGCAGCCGCTCGTGAGATGATGGAGCGCTACTTTGCTGAGTTCGCAGACTCTGATGCCTGGCCGGATGAACTCTCCGACCTTAAGCTCGATGTACCGTTACTGGAGAGTTTCCCGGTCGATTTGACTGAAAACGCTCAGGTCGCTTCGGCGGCTGAAACTCTTTCGGCGGTCGCCATCGACCGGCTCGAGCTTCAGTTTCTGCAAAACTCGGTTAACTACGCTATTCCGAGCTTTCACTTCTTCACGGTGAACGATGGCGATACGCTTCCCGAAGCGGATGCTTTCGACA
>JAPKCE010000418.1 GCA_028823075.1 Myxococcota bacterium | reverse complement strand
CGGCTTCCGAAGAGGCAAAGGTCGAGAACTACTCCAGCCCGTAAAGAACGCGCATCTGATTGATCGCCTCACGGCTTGAACTGCCCTGTTTCATGCCCTCGGCACCCATAGCGCTTTGCACCGGGTCGCCAGGCGCAAGGCGCGCCACCCCATAGGTGATCATGGTGATGCCGATCAGCGTCGGCAGCATCAAGAAGAAGCGCTTGAGCGCGTAAGTTAGCATGCCGCGCCTATTTGCCCAGAACCCGCTTGCGTTCAGCCTGGTCGATCCACCAACCGCGAGGGTCGTTAACTGTCATGATCGGCAGAGGCTGAAAGTTCTTAAGGTATTTGCGGTAGGCGACTTTAGCGGCAGGGCGGGAGATAAACAGGTAGGGCTGCTCGTCATACACGATCTTATGGACCTCTTTGCAGAGTTCGTCGCGTTTTGTCGCGTCCATGGTGCCGCGAATGGTTGTCACCAGTTCGTCCATGCGCTTGTTGTCGAGCCCGTGATAGTTCGAGCCGGTGGTCGCTTCAGTGGAATGCCAAAGGCCATAAGGGTCGGTCACATAACCGAGGCGCCAACCGAGCATAGCGAAGTCAAAGTCATGATCGTTAAGGCTCTTTAGGAAGGTCGCCCATTCGATGGTCTTAATCTCCATGTCGATGCCCAAACGGCTAAGATCTTTTTTGTAGATAGTAGCGATGGCGATGCCGGTCTTGCTCGAAGCCGGTAGCAGCATCTCGAACTTGAAGGGCTTGTCTTCGGCGTTAACCAGTTTGCCTTTGGGGTTGCGTGTCCAGCCTGCCTCTTTGAAAAGCTCAGCAGATTTTACGAGATCAAACTCGCGGGGCTTGAGGTCGTGGTTGTAGGCATCAGATTCCGGTAAGAAGGGTCCCGTGATGCGCTTGTAAGCGCCGCGGTAGACATGCTCAATAACCGCGTCTCGGTTCATGGCGTAGGCCAGCGCAATACGAACCCGCTTGTCTTTCAGCTGGGGGCGGCGGCCGTTCCAAACGGCATAGGAATAGCTCGGCAAAGCGTATTGGCTAATGCCAATGCTGGGGTCGGAGCGAAAGGTGTCTTCGTTGACCGCAAACTGGTCGGGCGTCAGCGAGGTATAATCGAGATCGCCGCGCTTGAAGGCCTGCAAGCGCACTTCGGCTTCGCTGATGACGATGAACTTGATCTCGTCGATGCTCGGCTTCGGGTAGACAAAGGGCGGGTCCGAAAGGTTCTTGCCCCAGTAGTTCTTATTGCGTTTGAGCAGAATGTGATCGCCCGTTTTCCAGGCGCCGAACTGGTAAGAACCGGTACCGATGGGGGCGCGATGGTACGGATGCTTGTTGAAGTCGGTCTTGTCCTTGGCGAAGACATGCTCGGGCATGATCGCCAAGGCGTCCATCACGCCGACGGCGTTGAAGAACACCTCTTTCCAGGTCACACGAACGGTGTACTGGTCGATTTTCTCAAGCTTTTCAGCGTCTTTGAAGTCCGTTCTGACTTTGGAGGTTGTATAGCTGGGGTTGAACAGAGCATTCCAAGTGAACACCACATCGTCGGCGTCAAAGGATTCTCCGTCATGCCATTTGACGTTCTTGCGCAGGTAGAAGGTCACGATTTTTTGGTCGGCGCTGACTTCCCAGCGCTCGGCGAGCAGGCCGTACAGCTTCATGGAGCGGGGGTCCCAGTCGACCAGGCCCTCCATCATACGACGGCCCATGAGGACCGAATACCAATCGCGCACGTCGAGAATATCGTTGAGGGTGTTTGGCTCGGTCACGGCGATGCGCAACTGACCGCCCACTTGAGCGGGGGCGGAGGCTTTAGCCGACGCAGCACCACCACCGGATAAGCCCATGCGGTCGACGCGGCTTTCGAGTTGTTCAAGGCGCTTCTTTAGTTTGCTAACCAACTCGCTGTCGGCGGCGTTGCCATCGCCAGTAACGGCCGCGCCGCCTTGAACGACGCAAGCAGTGGATAGAGCGGTCAACATGAGAACGAAAAAGCGCATGGTTTATCCCTCAAAAGTCGAGGGTTCGTAGGTCCCGCCCCTTGTGCTGTCAACGGCGATCCGTGGTCAGCCCCGTTTCCCAGGTGACGATCAGCCAGCGGTTCCCGACAATACCCTTGGTCGATAGCGACCTAAGCCGCTCTTGCAGAAGGAGCTAGCCAGGGCCAAGGTCCCCAAGCATTCATCGGGAGTCGTGGTTATGCGAACGTCATTTCTTGGTCTCAGCACCTTGTCCATGTTGCTCCTAGCTTGTGCTCCGCCGACCTCGACGGGGTCGAGAAGTAGCGATGGCGGCGGCGGTGGTTCCGATGCAGGGGTGCAGCAATTGGCAGACGCTGGAGAGTTGGCCCAAGACGACGCTGGCGTCGCTCCGCCCCCTGCCGACGCCGGTCGCCCGCCCGTCGATAACGCTTGTCAAGCGGCTGGAAACGGCAACCAAACCGGTTCGAAACTGGCAAACCTTAGGCTGCAAAACTGCAACGGCGACTGGGTCGAATTACATGATGCATGTGGCGTCTCGAAAGCTCAATTCGTAATCTTAGTGACCGAATGGTGCCCCGCCTGTGCCCAGCGCATGGGCGAGATGCGCGGGTTAGAAGATCAACACGGTCCGGATCTCGACGCCTTGTATGTGATCGGCGAATTTGGGCAGGGCGTACCGGCGAGTCTGAGTCGCTGCGCCGAAGTTGCTCGTGCCAAAGGTGTGCGCCCTGAAGAGATGCTAGTCGATCCGGATTTCGCCGCCACTTTGCAAGCCCGATGGGTGAGCATTTGC